>JAPLWU010000094.1 GCA_026396425.1 Microcaldota archaeon
TAGTCAATTCTCACCACGCCCCCTGTCTTTGTGATTATCGCGGCGCCCTCCGGACTCCCGAGTTCGATTCTGTCCGTATAAAGGGGCTCGAAAACCGACTTTTCTCCGTAGTTGACCTCGAGAAGCCTGTCCCGCACGGCCAGCGAGTAGTTGAGCCCGCCGATGTCCGACGGGAGCGGGACGATGCACGCGCTCCCCTCCTGCCCCATGGCAACGCCGTTCACGCACGATGCCAGTTTAGAAGCGAGATTCTCCGCAGCTATGGTCTGCGAAGCCTGGCGCGTCAGGTAACTCCTCTCCTGGTACATGTTGATTACGAACAGGAAAAGGATTAGCGCAACGGTGAAAGCCACGAGGAAATCGGCGCTTATCTGCCCCCTCGGAGACAAAGCGCGCACATTCCGGATACCAGCCATTCGACTCATCCCTCGCTCCCGGATACGGCCTTCCGCAATCCCGGGCACCGGCCATTCATACTGCGCCTGCCCTTATCCGCCTAGCCCCCGCACCGGTATTCGTCCGCTTCGCAGCCTCGCCAAAGCCAGCCGCCACAACCCTAACCCCCGCACTCGTATGCGTCGGTATTCTCGCCGACGGCAACGCATCCCTGTTTCGCAGTCACGAGAATCCAGTATCCGCCCGGCTCGTCCGGAAGCTCGCCCACCATTGCAGCGTCGGCTTTCGCGTTCACGTCAGAGATTCCGCCCCCAATGTAAAGGCCTATGTTGGCCATGCTCCCGTCTATGAACACCCTCTCAGCAGCAACGTTTTCCTGGATTTTAACGAAAACCTTCCTCTGCGCGCCCACGCCCTGTGAGTAGACAATCGTTGCGGCATTGGCCACGTCGGAAACGGCAGCCCGGGCCTGCTCGAGCCTCTCCAGATTCTGGCTGGCCTGGAGCTGCGCCTGGCCGATGATTATGGCTATCGTCAGCACCATGAGGGCCGCGGAGAGTATGAGCACCAACTCTACGGATGTTTGCCCAGCTCGCGAACCCAGATTAAACGAACTCGGTCGTTTCGAATTCGCACGCGCAGGAAGCGGCCGGTCGGCTCGCGAACTCGAGCGTTTCGAAACTGTTTGCATGGGTTCGAGTGATGTTTGGCCGCGCATGCTTAACAATTAGATTCCCTGTTTTTAAATTGCGCGCTTTCGAACTCGCGAGTTCATCTCTTTCCGAGCACCGGCTGCCCGGGGTAAAGAGTAATGCCGCGGTCCGTGATTTTCATGGGCACCATCCTTCGCTCGTGCGCAATCCCGCGCATCTTCGTGACTTCGAGCGCGAGCTGCATCACGTCGCCCTGCCTTATCCCGTGAATGACTATCAGTCCGTCGGCGAGATATTCAACGCCGAAGCGAGGCTTGACCTCCCCGTCCCGGGAAGTAACCGCCTCAGAAGTGAGCAAACAGGTGCAGCCCCACTTTCTCAATGATTCCATCGTCTTCAGGAAAGCCATCCTTCTCTTGTATTCGTCCTCGTGGAGCATGACGAGCGAGGTTATGGAGTCAATCACGACGCGCTGCACGCCATTTTCGCGTATGATGTCCTCGATGATATTGCCTTCGGTTATGAACCTGTGCACCTCGTGAGGAGGGTATTCGAGAACCGAAATCATCTTGTCCTTCTCGAGCTTGTCGAAGTCCCAGCCCATCCTCTTCATGTGCTTGAAGAGCATGCCTTTCTGTTCTTCAAACGTGATATACAATCCGGGCTCCTTGAATTTCTCCGCGCCCTGAAAAAGGAACTGCATGGCAAAAGTGGTTTTTCCGCTTCCCGGGCCGCCCGCAACGATGACGACGCTCCTGGGCTCGAAGCCGCCCTCTATCATTTCGTCCATGCCCGGTATGCCGGTCTTCACTTTGTCCTCTTCAGCCATAAGTGTCACCTTTCAAAATCCAAATGCTCGCTTACAAGTAACGCTCCCCGCATTTATATAACTTAACCCGAACTCGCCTGAACAGCCTCAGCAGGGAAGCCGCAGCTTCCTCTGAACCGCCTATCGACACCTCGGCCTAAAGGCAGGGGTTGTTCACCTGAACATGCTGTCCTGGCCCTTCTTGAAGCTCTCCATCCTGTCGACCTGCTCTTTGGTAACGGTCGATTTCATGGTCTTGAGGGCCTCCTGGAAGTCGGCCATGTCGACAGTTTCCTTCTCGACGCGTATGGCCTGCATTCCTGCTTCGCGACAGACGCCTTCAATGTCCGCGCCGGTGTAGCCCTCGGTCATCTTTGCCAGCATCGCAAGCTTCACATCAGAGGCGAGCGGCATCGCCTTGGTATGCACCTTGAATATTTCCAGCCTCGTTCTTTCGTCTGGTGCGGGAAGCGTGATGATTTTGTCGAATCTCCCGGGCCTAAGCAAGGCGGGATCGATGATATCGGGCCTGTTGCTCGCGGCAATCACGACGACGTTCTTCAGATTCTGCAAACCGTCCATTTCGGTGAGCATCGAATTAACGACCCTCTCAACGGCCTTGGTTCCCTCGTCGCCGCCCCCTCTTCGCGAGGCAATGGCGTCAACTTCATCTATGAAAATCACGCATGGCGCCGCCATCCTCGCCTTCCTGAAAATCTCGCGGATTGCCTTCTCGCTCTCGCCGACCCACTTGCTGAGGACTTCCGGCCCTTTCACGGAAATGAAGTTGGACTCACTCTCGTTGGCAACCGCCTTGGCGAGCATTGTTTTCCCGGTTCCGGGGATTCCAACCAGGAGAATTCCCTTTATCGGCCTGATTCCCATTTTGGTGAAGACTTCGGGCTTCTTGAGCGGAAGCTCGACGGCCTCCTTGAGCTCCTTCTTAGTGTTTTCGAGACCGCCGACATCCTCCCACCTCACGTTCGGGATTTCCACGAAAACTTCGCGGAGGGCGGAAGGCTGGATTTCGCGGAGCGCATTGTGGAAGTCCTCCTCGGTCACCCTGAGGCTCTCGAGAACGCTCTGCGGGATGAACTCCTGCTCCAAATCGATTTGCGGGAGCACCCTGCGAAGCGCTTTCATGGCCGCCTCTTTCGTGAGCGAGGAAATGTCGGCCCCGGTATAGCCGTGAGTCAGGTCGGCAAGCCTGCCCACGAACCGCTCATAGAGCTGCCTGCCAATCTCGCTCTTAACGTTCGCAGGAATCTTCTCCTCCGGAGATTTTTCAATGTCGGCCATGGACTTGAAGTGCGAGACCGCCGCGATTGTCTCCTTCGGAATCCCGCTCTTCTCCATCACGGATTTGGCAATCGAGACGTTGAAAGACGCGTCAATGGGCATTCCCCTCGTGTGAATCTCGAGAATCTCCTTCCTGCCGTTCCTGTCGGGCACGCCAATCTCGATTTCGCGGTCGAATCGGCCCGGCCTGCGGAGCGCGGGGTCGATTGCGTTGGGCCTGTTTGTGGCTCCAATCACTATTACATTCCCGCGCGTATTCAAACCATCCATCAACGTGAGAAGTTGCGAGACCATGCGCCTCTCCACTTCGCCTTGCACCTCTTCCCTTTTGGGGGCAATCGCATCTATTTCATCCATGAAGATTATGGATGGCGCGTTCTCCTCCGCGTCCTTGAAGACCTGCCTGAGGCGCTCCTCGCTCTCGCCCACGAACTTGCTGACGAGCTCCGGGCCTGCGATGTTGATGAAGTTGGCCTCGCTCTCGCTCGCAACGGCCTTGGCAAGCAGCGTTTTCCCGCCTCCGGACACACCATGAATCAAAACCCCTTTCGGCGCTTCTATGCCAAGTCGCTCGAACAGTTCGGGATGGCGCATTGGGAGCTCGACCATCTCCCTGATTTTCTGCACCTCGTCCTTGATTCCGCCGATGTCCTCGTAGGAGATGCTCGGGATTTTGCCCATCTCCTTTACGGGCTCTGTTTTCACTACTATCTCGCTGGCCTCGCGGATGATTGCAATTCCCTGCGGCTGCACTACGGCCGCAATCAGCGGGAGCTGAAAATTCACCCCGAGCCTTATGATTATCGTATCGCCTTTCGTGATTGCCCTGCCGAGAAGCCTTCGTTTCAGATACTCGTCAAAGCCTGGCGCGAAGCCCCTGCCCGAAAGCGGCGTGGTCGGCGCGAGCACCACCTTCTTGGCCTCCTTGAGGTCGGCCGGCTTGAGCGTGACCTTGTCGCCAATGGCAACGCCCGCGTTGTTCCTCAGATACCCGTCCATGCGTACGATGTTGAGGCCCTCCTCTTCGGGGTAGAGCGGCCAGACTATACCGGCGGTGCTCTTCTTCCCCTTGACTTCCGCTATGTCGCCGGAGCTTGCGCCGAGGGATTTCCTCGCCCTCGAGTCGATTCGCACGATGCCTTTCCCGACATCGTTCTGGAGGGCTTCCGCAACTTTCAATTCAACAACGTCTGCCATAATCATCACCCAGGCCTAAAGTACCTGAAATTTCATCCCGCCCATGTCATAAATCCCTTTCTTTTCACCGGTCAGGTCGGCGTTCACCACCTCACCAACGAAAATCGTGTGGTCGCCTGAATCGCATTTTCCAACAAGCTTGCATTCGAGGTTGGCGTAGCATTCCTCGATTCCCGGCGGCTTAACGAATTTTGATTTCTTCTGCGTCAATTTTGCCGCCTCGAACTTGTCCGTGTTTTTCCCGCTCGTTGTCCCGCAGATTTCAATCGCCTTCTCCATGCCCCTGCCCGGTATGCACAAAACGAATTCCCCGCCCTCGCTTATCAGCTTGTGCGAATGCCTCGTCTTACCGACGGATATTGCGAACATCGAGGGCTGCTGTGAAGTGGGCATTGCCCACGCGAGCGTGATTATGTTCGGGTTGCCCTGCTCGTCCGCGCTCGTCACGAGCACGATTCTCACCGGGTAAAGCAGCCTGTGCAGCATCATTTACTTCACGTTCCATTCGCTCCGCGTCATTCCAAAGTGTTAATATGATAGTGAACTACCACTCGATAAATCGGGCGACTTCTTCTTTCACGGACGAAACCCTCGTTTCATCTCCAGAAGCGTTACTTCCCGCAGTTCCCGCGGTAGCTCGTTTGAGTATATTTCTTGCAGCATTTATATCTCTATCGAGGAAGAGCCCACAGAAAGGGCATGCGTGCGTCCTTTCCGAAAGCTCCTTCTCAACAACCGCGCCGCAAGAACTGCATTCCTTCGTTGTGTTTTCAGGATTTACGAACTCAATCTTGCAACCGGCTCCTTCCGCCTTGTATGCAAGCATGCTCGCAAACCTGCTCCAGCCCGCATCATAGATTGATTTCCCGAAATTTCGTTTCGCCATCTCTTTGCTTTTTAGATTTTCCAACGCAATAAAAGAATATGAGTTCACAAGCTCGCTTGAAAGCTTGTGAAGAAAATCTCTCCTGCAATTGGCAATTCTCTCATGGACTCTTGCAACTTTAAGTTTCGCTCTCTTTCTATTCCTGCTACTGTTTTCACATCTTGAGAGACGCCGCTGGCTTGAGGCGAGCCGTTTCTCGTGTTTCCTGAAATGCCTCGGATTTCCGATGATTTTTCCGTCGGAAAGGGCAGCAAAGTTTGACAGGCCCAAATCAATGCCTACTTTTTCTCCCGAATTTTGCTTCGGTTGCCCTTTCTCTTCCTGAAAGCAAAAGATTGAAAACCATTTTCCCGAGGATTCCCTTTTCAAAGTTAGCGTTTTTATTTTTCCTTTTATCTCCCTGTGCTTCCTAATTGGGATCTCTCCGAAAGTGGTGACCTTGAGCTTTTTTCCTAGGGAAAAGCCGGATTGCGGATAAAGAAGACTCTTCATTCTGTCAAAGGACTTGAAGCGCGGGAAGCCGCATGATTTTCCCTGCTTTTTCAGCTTGACCATGCGCCAGAGCGCATTATGGAGCCTGTGGGAGAGCGTCTGGGCGACTTGGGAGTGCAGTCCAGAGTTTTTCACCATTCTTTGCATTTCCAGTTTTGAAATAAACGTTCCTTCCTCGCCGTATCTCTTCTTGTTGGCTCCAAGCAGATTGTTCCACAACTCCTTTGCAGTCCATAAGTGAGAGTTAAGGGTTTTCTCCTGCGCTTTTGAAGGATACAGTCTGAACTTGTACGCTCGCATGACATTGTGGATTACAAGACAATATAAAAAGCGGGTTAGAGACTTGCTTTCCAGTGAGTGCGCGATATTGATTCGTTAAAACAGGCGGGTTTGGCGCCAGCATATTCTTACCATAACCCTCAATGCTTTTCTATCTTTTAATCCTTGTGTTTCGAGTTCGAATCAACTTCGTGTCAATCCCCTCTCGCCGAAAACCCAGTTGTCGTCCTTCATGAAGGCGACCTCGTAGTTCCGGATAACTCCGGCGAATTTCATCCTTATCTCGTTCATGAACTCGTTGAACTCTGCGTAGTCCTTTCCCATCATTTCTATCTCTATATCCCACGAAGAAAGCTGCCTTACGAGATAAACTATGTTCGGGCTCTGCCGCGCGTATTCAATCAGCCTTTGCTCATCCTTCTCCGGGAGGTTGTAGAAATACACGAAAGTCTTGAACATTTCGTAGCCGAGTTTCATGTGGTCGACGGCGACACGGTACTGCATTATCACGCCATCTTTCTCCATTTTTTTCATCCTGTTGCGCACGATATCCGCGGTCGAGCCCGTTTTTCTTGCAAGCTCCACAATCGGAATTCGGGCATCCCTCGCGAGAATTCGCAATATTTTTTTGTCAAGCTCGTCCGGCTTGTTTTCAACAACCTCGCCGGCGAACATCGTAGGCTCGGGTCTCTCCTTTAATTCCGGAACAAGATACCTCTTTGGGTATTGCCGGACGTTCACAAGCACCCCGATATCCCTCTTTATTATCAGATGCCTGAAGTCCGTGTAAACCTTGTTCTTGAGCGCGTTGAACTCCTCAACATCCCTGGCGTAGAAAGTCGCATGCAAATCCCAAACGCCGTCGTTTTCCCCGAACCAGTAGATTCCGGGGAGCTTGCGTATGTAGTCGTGAAATTTCTTCCTCTCATCCGGGATATTGGCGAGCTGAAAATACATCTTGAAGCCCATGTAGCCCATCTTGCCCGGGTTTATCGAGGTGGAGAATTCCTGGATTATCCCTTCTTTCTGCATTTTCATTATCCTGAGCCTCACCGATTCCCTCGAGCGCCTGACTATCCGGCCAAGCCTGCTGTCGCTTACCCTCGCGTTCTTGTCCAGCTCGTAGAGAAGTCGTCTATTTATTTTGTCCAATTTATATGCCATTGATATTGACAAAACAGTTCATATTTAAATATTTTTCCGCTAATCGCAAGAAAATTTTGGGGATGCAATATATTCAAGTTTTTACATAATTAGTGCAAGGGGCGCGTGCGAATTCGGCTAAAATGGGGGCGAGCGGAAGCCAGCTGCATGGGGGTGAGCCTATGGCATCGATAACCAGCGACAAAGCAAAACTGCTTGGGGTTCTGAAAAAGGAAATTGAAAACGCCGATGGCAAAATCGCCATTCTGGCAGGCCACTTCGCCCTAATCCACGATAAAGGCAGTGGGAAGCTTGTGCCCGGCATATTCCAAGAGTTGGGGGACATGGCCCAGAAGGAAGCGACGATGGCGCACCCGTACATGGGGCACTTCCCAAGCGAAACTTGGAAGTTGGGAGTTTTGCTCGGCAAGCATGCGAGCGAGATGGAGAAAGATGCGGCGTTTGTCATACTCGTCAATGACTGGCAGTGGGTTGAAAAAGTGGGCTTCGGGGAGGACAACCCTTACCGGCAGGAGTTCTACCAAAAATCCGAATTGCCTGAGCTTTTTCAAAGCGAGCTAAGGGGAGCCAGTTTAAACGAGGAAATGGTTTTGCCCTTCCGCATGAAGGACGGCAGGGTAAACAACAGGTTTTTCTTAAGCGAGCAAAGGTTGAGAAGCCAATTCGGCAATTATTACTCCAACACCTGCGACCTTGAAAACCAATGCGCGAGGGAGTTTATTCCGCTCCTCCTGCAGCTCCACAAAGAAGAAATCAAACTCCTGATAAGTTTCATACCAAGAACCTGCATGACTCCGATAAATTCCGGCTCCCAGGCGGCAAAAGAGATTTTCGGAGTCGAAATGAGAATAGTCAACGTATTCGTGAATGGAACTTTCCAAAATGACTTTTGGGAGGCGACGGAAATACACTCCTTCTGAGAGTCGCTACCTGCTCAGCTCTATCTTCTCGCCCTCCCTATCGAGGATTACTTTTTGCTCTTTCGAGACCTCGCCAATAACGGATGCGCCAACCCCGTATTTTCCGCAAATGTGGATTGCCTTCTCCGCATCGGCCTCGGGGCAAACCACGCACATTCCGATTCCCATGTTGAATGTCGTGTACATCTCGCGGTCGTCGATTCCCGACTCCATCATTAGCCGGAAAACCTTCGGGGGTTTCGGCATGGCATCCAGAAGGAAGCCAACGCCGGCGTATTCGCCAATCCTCATCATTTTTGAAAAAGCGCCGCCGGTTATGTGCGCAATGCCGCGAACGTCGATTTCGTTAAGCATTTCCATCACCGGCTTGACGTAAATTTTTGTGGGGGTGAGCAACTCGCTCCAATTTTCTTTCTCAACGGCAACTCGCGCAAGAGTGAGGCCGTTCGAATGAACACCCGAACTCTCCAAACCAACAATAAAGTCGCCCTCTTTCATGGCCTCGCCGGTTATCACCTTGTCCTTCTCAACCACTCCGATGCAGCTCGCGGCCAAGTCGAATCCGGTTCCCTTCTCTGCCTTTATCACATCGGGCATGATGGCCGTTTCGCCCCCCAATATTGGGCATTCCGCCTCTTTCGCCCCAGAAACAAGGCCCTTCATCAGTTCGGAAACGAGCGACGCGTCCTCCTTCTCAATTGCGATATAATCGACAAGGCCGACGGGCCTCGCGCCGACGCAGATTATGTCGTTGACATTCATGGCAACGCAGTCAATCCCAACGGTATCAAATTTCCCGAGCTCCTGCGCCACGAGAACTTTCGTGCCTACGCTGTCCGTGTGCATTGCCACGATTTTTCCGCCGATTTCCACCATTCCGGCGTAATGGCCCATGATTGGAACCACATTCTCGTTGTGGGTCGAGCGGACCAGCTCGTTTATTCCTGCCTGCATCCGCTTGACTTTTTGGATGTCAACCCCTGCCTCCGCATATGTTTTGGCCATCACAATCCACCCTTCACTCGCTCCCGCCATTCATGTCCCAACCCATTCGTCTGCTTCGCTCGTTTTCTCGCCCTCGCGTCATTTCCCTCGCCTGCTTCGGCATAAGTTTTGGCCATTATGAACCACCGCTGCGTCTTAGTTGCTTCATATGTTCAATTCTTTTTATTATTAGCTGCTTCGTGCCTATATCCTTTCTGTGGAAGAGCGGGCCCTTGGCGAAGCCGATTGCCTTTTCCGCAATTTTTTCTGCCTCCTCAATCGAATCCGCAATCCCCAAAACTCCCGCGCTCCTCGAGCTTCCTGTGTAAATTATGCCGTCGCGCTCGTCAACCGAAGCGTAGTACAGGCGGGCGCCAACCCCGACAATTTTTTTCTCGTCGAGTTCGATTTTTTCATTCTTTCTCGGATTTTCCGGATAGCCGGCGGGAACGAGGTATTTGCAGACTGTGGCTTTTCTTTCGAATGAGATGGCGCTTGCTTTCGCACTCAATTTGCCATTCGCAACTCCCTCAACCGCTTCAACAAAATTCCCGTTGAAGATTGCCAGCACGTTCATGGCTTCCGGGTCGCCCAGCCTCGAATTGAATTCCACGGCTTTCACGCCCTTTTTTCCGGCCATGAACTGCCCGTACAGGAAGCCGCGGTAATCCGCGCCTTTTTTCGCGAGCGCCGAAACGGTTTTTTTCATTATTTTTATTCCTTCCTCGTAATCGCTTCTCGCAATGAAGGGGAGAAGATGATTCGAATCTGAGTAGGAGCCCATTCCTCCAGTATTTGGCCCAACGTCACCAATCCCCGCTCGCTTGTGGTCCTGCACCGCGGGCATCCCAATAACATTCTTGCCATCAACGAATGCCTGCAAAGTGAATTCCTCGCCAATCAATTTCTCCTCTATTATTACGCTCGGTATCCCCCCCATTTTGCTTTCGAGAATCTCTTTCGCGTATTTTTTCGCCTCGCTCGCATCCTTGAGCTGGTAGCCCGTGACTTTCACGCCTTTTCCGCCGGTGAGGCCTGCTGGCTTTACCGCTACCTCGCCCAACTCATCAATAAATTTGGCGGCTTCTTTCGCATTTTCAAAAATCCCAAACTTCGGGCAGCCGGGAATTTTCGCCTCGCGCATGAGATTTCTTGCAAAGCTTTTGTCCCATTCGATTCGCGCCGCTTGTTTTACGGGCCCGGCACAAGGCACGCCGCTCGCAACCAGCGCATCGGAAACTCCTGCCGCGAGAACGGCATCTGGGCTCGGGATTGCGACGTCGATATTCCTGCCAGCGGCCCATTTCGAAACTTCTTCGGGATTGTGAATATTGCCAATCGCGAACTCTTTCGAAATTTTCGCCAAACCGGGATTGCGCGCGCTCATGAACGAGTAAAGTTCGCCCCCGCTCCTGACCACCGCCTCGCCAATCGCGTGCTCGCGAGCGCCGTTCCCGACAAGAAGGACGCGCACAACATCACCCGATTTTCTCCCAGCACCTGCCGGCGGAATTGTACCTGCCGTTCTTCACCTCGTCCGCGAGCCTCTGCCCCACCGGAGTGGGGTAGGAATCCATGAGGCAGCCGAGGCAGAGCTTTCCTTTCTTCCCGATGGCCTTGACCATGCCGCTGATGGAGATGTACTCGAGCGAATCCGCGCCCGACATTTTCCGTATCTCCTCGAGCGAGTGCTTGTAAGCAGCAAGCTCCTTGTAGGTTGGGAGGTCTATCCCGTAGAAGCATGGCGAGACAATTGGCGGGCACGCGATGCGGACATGCACCTCCTTCGCGCCGGCCTTGCGGAGCATGCGAACGATTGGCCCGATTGTCGTGCCCCTCACGATGCTGTCGTCGATAACCACGAGCTTCTTCCCTTTTATGGCGCTCTTGAGCGGGTTGAGCTTGAGGAAAGTGGCGCTCACGCGCTTGCTCTGGTCGGGCATGATGAAAGTCCTGCCTACGTAGCGGTTTTTGGTGAGGGCCTCCACCGCCGGGATTCCGCTCACTTTCGAATAGCCGAGCGCCGCAATCTTCGAGGTGTCTGGAACCGCCACGACTATGTCTGCCTTGACCGGGAAGCTGCGGGCGAGAATTTCGCCCAACCTGAACCTGACGTCGTAGACGAGCCTGCCGTCGATGAGCGAATCCTGCCTCGCGAAATACGCGTACTCGAACATGCAGTGCGCGCGCCTTCCGGATTTTTTCACAATGCGCCTGTGCACCTTGTTCCTGCTTACCACGAATACCTCGCCGGGCTTCACGTCGCCAGTGACGGTCATGTTGTTTATGTCAATCGCGGTGCTTTCCGAGGCGAAAACTATCCTTTTGTTGTTAATCGCGTAGCAGAGCGGCTTTATGCCGAGAGGGTCGCGGAAGGCGACGAGTTCGCCCTCGCCAGTCATCAAAACGACCGAGTACGAGCCGTCCAATTTGTCCATGCAGGCCCTTGCCGCCTTCCAGATATTGTTCTTGCTCCTTATCATCTCCTGGGCGAACCGATTGAGTATTACCTCGGCATCGCAAGATGAGGCGAAGTGCCTCCCAGCGCCCTTGAGCAAGTTCTTTTCCGATGCGAAATTCGCTATGTTGCCGTTATGAACGAGCGCGATTCCCTTCTTCGGGTAGTTGACCATTATGGGCTGCGCATCATCTTCGACGCAAGCGCCCGTGGTCGGGTATCGCACGTGGCCCATCCCCACATGGCCGTTGGCCGTGCATCCCCTTTAGGTCCTTCTCGCTGAAAAGTTCCGCGACGAGGCCCGCGCCCTTCTTCGTGCGGATTCCGCTCGAGTTTAGGATTGCTATTCCTGCGCTGTCCTGGCCCCTGTGCTGTATCGAAACCAGTCCATTGTAAATTCTGTACGAAACGTCCTTCTTTACGAATGAGTAGATGCCGAAAACACCGCACGAGTCGTGCTTCCCCTCAATCATTGCCCCTGCCTTCGCGTCGCACGAGTCGTGCTTGCCTTCGATTCCATGCCCGCTCGCCCTCGCTCCTCGCCCCTCGGCAAAGTCGCGCTTGCCATCAACATTTGCTTTCAAAGCCTTCCCCCCATTACCTTGAACATCTCCTTCTCCCATGCCTCTTTCATTTTGCCAACTTCGATTTCGAAGCCCGCAATCTTAAGCCTATCTCCGCCGGTTTTCCCCACAACAAAAGCGGTAACGTTGGCCTTCTTCGCCATCTCCAATACCTTTTCGGGTTTTTTTGTTGAAATTATGTAGCGGGCATTTGTTTCGGAGAATAATTTTTCATCATTCCTCGCAATCTTGCCGGGAATTTTCTCCAAATCGATTTCCGCCCCGATTCCGGCCTCGATGCACATTTCCGCAAGCGCAATCGCCAGGCCCCCCTTGGAACAATCGTGGCTCGCGGAAACGAATTCGTTCGCACCATAAACAAAATCCGCGTTTTTCTTCTCCTCCTTCCAATCCACTTTTGGGACATCGCCGAGCTCCTCGCCGTGAATAATCCTGTAGTACTCGCTCCCTCCCATTTCGCCCTTTGTTTCGCCAATCAAAATTATGCTCTCGCCTTCATGAAAAGCCATCCCTCGAATTCTTTTTCTGTCATCAATAACTCCGAGCATCACAATCACTGGCGCGGGCTTTATGGCCACGTGCGTCTCGTCATCCTCGTTGTAGAAGCTCACGTTCCCGCCAACGCAGGGCGAGTCGAAGGCAATGCATCCGTCTGCTATCCCCCTTATTGCTTCGGCGAAAGTCCACATGACTTCCGGCTTTTCGGGATTCCCGAAACTCAAATTGTCCACGAGCGCAATCGGCTTCGCCCCAACGCACACGAGATTTCGGGCGCACTCTGCCACTGCGCAGGCCCCGCCCACATACGCATCCAAATAGGCATGCGCAGAATTGCAGTCGCTCTTTATCGCTATCGCGCCCCCGTTGGGCGCAAGCATCACGGCGGCATCGCCCTTGCCGGCCTTGAGAGCGCTCCTGTCGCCCACCTCGTGGTCGTACTGCTGGTAAACCCATCTCCTGGAGCAGAGATTTTCGCTTGCCAGCAGTTTCAGCATCACTTCGGCGAGGTTTTTAGGTTCGACGATTTTTTTCGAGATTTTTTTTGCCGCTGGTTTTGCCATCTTTCTCTCAACGACGGGAACGTCGGCGAGGATGTGGGTGGGGAGCTGCACGACGACCTTGCCGCCCATCATGACCGTGAAATCCTTTCCTTCGACAATTTCCCCGATTATCGCGTATGGCAATTCGTATTTGTTGAGGATTGCCTCCATCTCGGCGACTTCGGCCTGTCCATCTCGCTGTTCTCGTCCAAAGTCCTGGATGCGAAAGTTACGCCGTGAACGCCGTCCCTTCCGGTCGAGCCGCCGGCCAATATGAGGACGTCGCCAGGAGCCTTGGCATAGCCCTGCACAATCTTGTCTTTGCGCACGAAGCCGAAGCTCGCCACGTTCACGAGGCAGTTTTTCTCGAAGCTTTTGTCGAACTGCACTTCGCCCGCGACCGTGGGCACGCCGATGCAGTTTCCGTAATCCGCAACGCCTTTCACAACATAACGGAAGAGCCATTGGCTGTGCGGCGAGTTGAGCGAGCCAAAATGAAGCGAATCCAAAAATCCGACGGGGTAGGCGCCCAGTGCCAGAATATCGCGGACAATTCCACCGATTCCCGTAGCAGAGCCGCCGTAAGGCTCGATTGCCGAAGGGTGATTGTGGGTTTCGACCTTGAAGTTGGCTGCCCAGCCCTTGCCGATATCGACGACTCCCGAGTCGTAGCCGGGCCCGACCAGCACGCGCTCGCCCTTCGTGGGCAGTTTGGCAAGGTGGGGCCTGCTGCTCTTGTAGGAGCAGTGCTCGCTCCACATGATGTCAATCATCCCCCACTCAACTTCGTTGGGTTCCCTGCCCAAAATCTGGCGAACCTGTTTCTGTTCTTCTGCAGTCAAATCAACTTGAGCGGTCATTTCAGCACTTCCAGTATTTTGAGCCCGTCTTTTCCTCCGAGGATTTCCTCGCAGGCCCTTTCCGGGTGGGGCATCATGCCCATCACGT
Organism: Microcaldota archaeon; assembly: GCA_026396425.1. GTDB lineage: Archaea > Micrarchaeota > Micrarchaeia > Burarchaeales > JAKAKT01 > JAPLWU01. Next base: position 14,109 of record JAPLWU010000094.1, read on the forward strand.
TGCCTTCGGGATTGCAAATCCCCGCAATGTTCGAGAGTGAGCCGTTGGGATTTGATTCATAAGTTTCGTTTCCGCCCGCATCAACGTACTTAAACACGATTTGGTCGTTCTGCTCGAGCTCGCGCAAACCTTTTTCATCAATAAAGTATCTTCCCTCGTTGTGCGCAATGGGAACAGAAACAAAATCTTCAACCTTCCTCGCAAACAAACTTCTACCGCCAGTTTTTTTGAGCCGAATCCACTTGCACACGAAATTCAGGCCGTCGTTCCGCAGCAGGGAGCCGGGCAGCATGCCCGTTTCAGTTAAAATCTGAAAACCATTGCAGACTCCGAGGACGGGCTTTCCTTCTTTTGCCATCTCCCGCACTTCCTTCATGGCCGGGGAGAAAGCAGCTATTATTCCTGCGCGAAGATGGTCGCCGTATGTGAATCCTCCAGGCAGAACAACGACGTCGAACTCGCCTCCCTTGAACTCGCGGTGCCAGACCAATTTCACTTTTCGTTTGAGCACGTCGCCTAGGGCGTGGACCATGTCCATGTCGCAGTTGCTTCCGGGGAAGCGGATTACGGCTATCATTTTCTCAACTTCCAATTTCGCAAGCTTTTCGCCGAATCGCAAACCATTTCATTTTTTTCATTCTTCATTCGTTTCGCGAGCGTTCGCCGACTCGAAACGTTTCATTTTTCATTTGTTTCATTTCTTTCGTTTTTTCTTGGTTCACTTCTTCACTTTGACGGCCTGACGACTATCGAGTAGTTTTGCGCGACAGGATTCGCGAGCCGCAAATCATTGGTCATTTTCTCGGCGATAGCGCGAGCCTCGTTTTCGTTTTTGGCCTCGAGCGTTATCTTCAAAAGCTTGGCGCTCCGGACGGATTCGACCATTGCGAAGCCGTTCTTGTTCATCAGGTCGCGCTTAATCGTTTCGCCTTCCGGGTCCTTAGCCGCGGGCTTGGGCTCGATGATGAGCTCTGCAATATACTTCATAAAATCGCCTCTCGACCTCCCTGAAAAAATGTATTTCATGTTAAAGTATTTAAATATCACCGGAAAGCCACCGCTCGCCCCGATTTTTAAAAGCGAAGCGCGATTTCTTGGCGGTGATTAAATTGCCAAAAAAAATGGAAAAAGTTGAAGAGAGGGGGCCGAAGGAGGAACCCTCAAGGGAGCCGAACGCGGAACCTGGGGGCGAACTCGTGAGAGGATTGGACGGGGCGGGGGGGTCTGGTGAGGGAACCGCCAAGGGACCGAACGAGGCGAGGGAGGAACACACAAAGGGCCCGAGGCCCGATTTCCGCGTGGTTCAGACCGAGCAGACGCTCGAGGGCGAGACCCGCTTCATGAACGTGGGCGGGATGTGGAGGAACGTTTCGAGGAACGGGAACGAGTTCTACACGATGAGGATTAGGCCAAAACACTAGAGGACCTGCCCGGAGTCGGTCCGGCAACCGCCGAGAAATTAAGAAAGGCGGGCTACGAAACCCTTGAGAAGATTGCGGTTTCATCGCCCTACGAGCTCGAGGAGGTCGCGGAAATCGGAGTGGAAACAGCGAAGAAGACGATTGAGGCCGCGCGCGATGCCCTGGAGATGGGCTACGAAAGCGCGGACCGCATACTCGAGAGGAGGAAGAATATCGGGAGGATTACGACCGGTTCTGATAATCTGAACTCCCTCATTGGCGGGGGGGTTGAAACGCAGGCAATAACCGAAGCGTATGGAAGGTTCAGCTCGGGCAAATCGCAATTGGGATTCCAGCTCGCGGTCAACGTTCAGCTCCCGAAAAGTGGAGAAGATAGTTGAGGAGAAGAACATCAGGGTGATAGTTGTAGACTCGCTCACCGCTTACTTCAGAACCGAGTATATGGGAAGAGGGGCGCTTGCCGACAGGCAGCAGAAGCTCAACAAGCACCTGCACGCGCTGCAGGCAATCGCCGACAGGTTCAACCTCGCCGTTTTCGTCACGAATCAGGTCATGGACGACCCGAGCGTGCTCTTCGGCGACCCCACAAGGCCGATTGGAGGCCACGTTCTCGCGCACAATGCCACTTACAGGCTTTATCTGAGGAAAGGCAAGGAAGAGAAAAGAATCGCCCGCCTGGTTGATTCACCTTCCATGCCAGAAGGCGAATGCGTGTTCCGCGTGTGTCCGGACGGGGTAAGGGATTAGACATCCCGAACCGGGGAGCGGGCGATTAGCGACTCTCGAGGCAGGGGAGTGGAGTTTTTAACGGGTGCTCAACTGCACCCTATCGCTCTTTTTACCGAATCGGCATCCTGCAGGCCGGGAAGGGTCGAGTTTGCTGCGACAACGCTGGGCGTTTGTTTTATTCCGTATTTCGAAACAAGGGCGTTGACCATTGCCTCGTCGGAATTGCTCGGGAAGGCGAATATGCGGACCCCGCAGTCATCGCGAACCTTGTTCAGCACTGCCTCCTGCACCCCGCATTGCGTGCAGCCATCGCCGATTTCATAGAAGTAGAGGACGGACTGCTGGAGCGAGCCGGGGCATTTTTTTCGCGCCTGCTCGTAGTAAAGGTAAAGCTCGAGATTGGCCAAATCGTAGTGCCTGTGGACTTCGGAATAGCTGCCCAGGACGTTGTTCCGCTCGGCCTCCTGGAGGGAAGAGGCGAGCTCGAAAGTCCTCGCCGCCTGCTTCCCGGTGTAGGCGAGCAGCGCCGGGCATATGTCCGAATCCCCCTCGAGCTGCATGTAAAGCAGGAAAAGCCTCGCGGATTCCGCATCCATCGAAACTTTTTCGACTTCGGAATTGAGCCCCGCGATTCTCTGCTCGTCTATGCTCCTCACCATGAACATGCCGAGTAGGAAAACCAGGAAAGTCGCGATTGCCGCCTTGACATACACGCTGACCATTCAAACCAACCCCGAATCGGATTAACAACCGACGAAACGGCCAAACCCAACCAACCTCGAAATCGACGCCTCGAACGAATTTAATTTTTTATTTTTTTCTTGTTTTTTATTTTTCTTGTTTTTCTCGTTTATTTTTTCATTTTTTCGCCAATTGCGAGCGAGTCCGCCAATTTTTTATTTTTCTTGTTTATTTTTTCATTTTCGTATTTCTGCTTACCATTTTACCACTGGTAGGAGCTCCTGTTCAGCTCCTTGACGTACGAGAGTAGATACGCAAACGATATTAAAAAGGAATACAAGAACATGAAGCCCGCTATTTTGGGCAGGTGCGAAAGTCTTATCCTCTCCTTTGCTATCCCGAAGCTCACGTAGACTATGACCGCCCAGAGGCAGAGCGAGAGGAACAGGAAATACGAGGACGACTGGATGGCGAGCGGCGAAGTGGGGAAATAAACCGACGGGACCATGTTCACGGACAGCCACGAGAGGCTGTTCGAAACGTTGAGCGCATTCAGGTAGATTATGAACGAGAAGGCGATTATGGACATGAGCTCTATGAAAAACGAGAAGGGGAACACGAACTTCCCGAAATGGCCGAAGTTGAAGTTGAAGAGCATGTGCTTGTAGCGCAGGCCGTTGATTATTTTCCCCCTGTACCAGCGCACCCTCTGCCGTATCCAGTGGCCGAAAGACGATGGAACTTCCGTGTAGATGTGCGCATCCGTCGAGCAGACGATGCTGTAGCCGGCATTCTTCAACCGGAGGGCTATCTCCATATCCTCGGTTATGTTGCCATCCTCGTATCCGCCAAGCTCGAGAATGAGCTTGCGCCTGTAGAGGCTCATCGGCCCTGGCGTGACGAACATGCTGTCGAGCGCAGCCTGCGAGCGGTGGAAGAACCCGAACGCAACGTAATATTCGATTTCCTGCACGTGCTGCAAAATTGAATGCGGCTTATGCACGCGGACGAGGCCGCAGACTGCGCCCACTTTCCCACTCTCGAAATACGGAACCATCAGCTTGAGCGAGTCCGGCGCGGGGAATGTATCCGAGTCTATGCATGCCGCTATTTCGCCTTTGGCGATTGCGAGGGCCTGATTAAGGGCCGCTGCTTTTCCGGCATTCTTTTTTCTTTCCAGCAAAGTTATTCCCTTCTGGGTTCGCAGCCATTCCAACGAGCCGTCCGTGCTCGCGTCGTCAACGATTATTATTTCGAATTTTTTCGGGTATTCGAGCCTCTTTACGGCCTCGAGGCATTCGCGTATGGTCCTTCCGCTGTTGTAGGAGGGGATTATTACCGAAACTGACGGCCAGCGCGTTGCCACGGGCGGCCTCTCATCCTTCGTTTCCCAGTAAGTTATCAGGAAAACCGTTGTCGAGTAGAGCAGCGCCACGTTGATGAGTATGAATAGCCAGTAGTAGGAAATAGCCGAGAATATGGCGTAGAGGATGAGTGCTATTGCGCCTAGAAGCAAAGCAGAGACGAGGGGGTCCCTTGCCTCCTTCCTTGTGAAGGCCATGCGAAAGGTTTGCGCGGGCGTGTTTTTATTCGTTGTTGCTTTCGTTCGGGCTAGGCCTGCCTCTTTCGCTTCGTCTCCCAGATTAGGTGCTCCCTGCCCGGGACAGGGGAGATTTTCACGTAAATCTCGAAGCCGAACGAGGCGAGGTAGGCGTTTATCTCGTTGGCCTTCTCGACCGGCATGGGGTCGTTGTTCATCCACATGCAAGTCTTGTCCTGCAGAATCGATGACACCACGAGGTTGGCGTCGACTTCTGGCGCGCCGATGGAGCGCAGCTTCTCGAAAACCGCGTCCGGATCCGCGTTTGCCTTCTCGAATGCATTCATTTGGTTCACCTTTTCATGCTGCCGAGCAGCTCCTTGTGGGTATTTTCGATCTCAATGAGCGCCTTGAAAATCTGTTTTGCCCGGGGTTCGGTGGCCTCGGAGAGGAATTTCGAATAAGAAGCCATGGCCCGCTCTTCTCTGGCAATCGCGGCCTTCACGTTGTCCTCATCCTTTTCCCCGCATGTTTCAATCACGGAGTCCTCGTCCGCACCAACGAGCTTTCTCAAAATTGTGGCGTGCTCCCTCTCGACTTTGGAGAGGCGCTTGAAGATGGCGCGCATTCCCGGATTTTTCGATGAGACGGAAGAACAGGCATAAAATTCCGCGTTCGAGTCCTCGAGCTTTATCGAAGCGAGTATGTTTTGTTTGGAGGTTTCGCCTATTTTTCCGATTTCAGGCGCGCGATACGCCTCCGCAACAACGAAGTAGTTTTTCGGAGCGCCGCAGAAGGGGCAGTGGGTTGGCGGTGCCTCGCCGATGTACGCATCGCCGCAAATAAGACAAACGAACGCCTGCAACTTGGTCACCTATGAAAAGGTTGGGAGGAAGGGGTATAAAAGTGTTTTCGTATGCTCGTATGGGGGTCCTGATGGCAAAAATAACCGCCTGCATTAACTGCGGTTCGCGCGACGTCTCGTGGAAGGGCGACAGCATCGCCGGGACGGTTTATTTCGGAGCCCTTGGCGGGCAGGTGCAGTGCGGGAATTGCGGCCATGTTGGTGCTCCGATTGAATTCAAGAGCGAGAAGGATTACGGGAAGTTTTTGGATGCGCTGAAGAAGCGAAAAAAACCCGATGGACGGGGCTAGTTTTTAAATATGCCCAGCCAATTGACTTGCGAGGAGGTGGTTTCGTGAAGAAGCAGGTTGACAGGACTTTTGCCATGCTCGAGAAGCTCAGCCTCATCGGGCTCGGCGTGGTTTCAATGACCAAAAACAGGGCCGACGCCATTGCGGAGGAGCTCGTGAAAACGGGCGAGGTGAGCGCGGTCGAGGGAAGAAGGCTCGCCCAGAAATTGCTGAAAAAGTCGGCAAGGCAGAGGGGCGAGGCCGAGGTCGAGATAAGGAAGGCGGTAAAAATTGCGATGAGAACGATGCCGCTCGCCACCAAGGAGGATTTGAAAAAACTTGAAATGCGAATCGCGAAACTCGAGAAAAGAAAGAGAAAATGAAAAAATAAAAACTCGAAATTGAAGCGAGAATTTCGAAACTCGAGAAAAGAGGAAAAAATGAATTAAAAAAATCGATGGCGAGCAAAACTCGAGGATTGGATTTGGAAAGTTGAAATTGAACGCGAAGAATGCGAATCGAAACGAGGAGTTGGAGTTCGAAACTGAAGCGATGACGTTGAAATTGAACGCGAAGAATGCGAATGGTTTGGAGGTAGGAATTTGTATGTTCCTGAAAGACGAGCTTGACAGGCTGAGGGAAGTCCTCGGGATCGCGGGCAAGTACGGATTCGGCGAGTTCATACGCGGGGCGAGGCTCGAGCAGAACCTGCCAATCACCTCGCGGTGGATAAGCCCGGCCCAGAGGGAGTTCGCCGCGCTTCCGAGGGGCGAGAAGCTGAGGCTCATGCTCACCGAGCTCGGCCCCACTTTCATAAAGCTGGGCCAGGTGCTGAGCACGAGGGAGGATTTGCTCCCGGAGGACGTGATTTCTGAACTCAAAAAACTGCAGGACAGGCTGCCGCCCATGAAAGAGGGGGAGGCAATAGGGGCGATTGAGAAAAGCCTGCACCGGCCCATCCCGCAGGTCTTCAGGAAATTTGAGAGGAAGCCGGTGGCTGCCGCCTCGATTGCGCAGGTCCACCGCGCGACGCTCAAGACCGGCGAGAAAGTGATTGTGAAGGTGAGGCGCCGGGGAATAGAGGATACGGTTAGGAAGGACATGAAAATCATGATGTGGCTCGCCCGCGCGGCAGAGAGGTACATACCCGAGTCGAGGAGGTATTCACCTGTGCTTCTGGTCGACAGGTTCGACAAGGAGATGCGGGACGAGATGGACTTCAGGAAAGAGGGAAGGAACACGGACAGGTTCGCGCGCAATTTCGGGGAGGATGAGACGGTCGTGATACCGAAGATGCACTGGGATTACACGGGCGACGGGGTGCTCGTGCAGGAGCATATAGACGGGGTAAAGTTGGATGAGTTGGAGGGCGAGAAGCTGAAGCGCGAGGTCATTGAGAAAGTCGTGATTGCCTACCTGAAGCAGATACTCGAGCTGGGCTTCTTCCAGGCAGACCCGCACCCCGGCAACATCCTGATTACGAAAGATGGCCGAGTGGGCATAATCGACTTCGGGAGATGCGTCATGCTCACCGACACGATGAGGGAGAGATTGGAGGCCATATTCCTCGCGATTGTGCAGAAAGACGCCAGGGCAGTTGCGGACGAGTTCGTGAACATGGGCGTGGCCGGAGAAGAGACGGACGTTGAGCAGTTCAGGGCCGACATCGAGGGAGTCATAAAGGAGTATTACGACGTTTCGATTGAGCAGGTCGACGTCGGCTTCGTCCTCAGGCAGATAATGGAGGTGAGCAACAGGGACAGGGCGAGGGTTCCTCCAGAACTTGTCAGCCTCATACGCACGCTCATAATAATAGAGGGGATTGCGCGGAGCACCGACCCCAAATTCAACCTGATTCGAACCGGAAGGCCTTTCTTCGAGAGGATAATGAGGGAGAAGACCTCGCCCAAGAACGTAATTTCCGAGGGGCTCATGAAGATTTCGAGGATGGGAAAAACCGTTTCAAGCCTCCCTGTACAGACCGCGAGCGTTCTCTCGATGCTCGAAAGGGGTACGTTAAAAATCGATTTGGAGCACAAGGGCTTCGAGAGCGCGGTCTACGATATAAGCTCGGCAATGAACAGGCTGAGCATAAGCCTCATCCTTGCTTCGATTATAATCGCATCCTCATTCGTGCTGAATGTGGAGAAGGGGCTTCTGGGCACGCTCATTTTCATTTTCGCCCTTGTCCTCGGGTTCGTCTATCTCCTGAAGATGGCCCTTAGGTTATGAAACTGAAAAAATCGAGGGAAAATGTTTATAAAATGGTTTGGGGATAAGGAAGTTGCGCTTTTTATTGAGGTGCAAACATGGGACTAAGACCAGCCAGAACCTGCAGGGGCATAGACAAAATGCCATGGACCCGCTATTCGAAGAAAAAGCCCAGGAAATCCTACGTCAAGTCGATGCCCCACGCTGTGCTCCACATATTCCAGATGGGCGTGGCTGGCGAATACGACACGACGCTGCATATAATCGCGAAGCAGGGGGTGCAGATAAGGGACAACTCCCTTGAATCGGCGAGGCAGGCCATCAACAAGTACCTCGAGAAGGTCGTTCCGGGCCACTACAGCTTCAAGCTCAGGAAATACCCGCACAACATAATCCGCGAGAACAAGATGATTACCGGCGCAGGAGCCGACAGGCTGCAGAAGGGAATGCGGAAGGCCTATGGAAGGCCGACGAGCAGAGCCGCAATGATTGCCAAGGGCGGAATTCTATTCGACATCAAGACCGACTCGGCCAACTTAAAGTACGTCAACGAGGCAATCAGGCGCGCCAGGTGCAAGCTTCCGGGCAAGTTCTCGATCGTGAATGTATCCGGGAAGAAATAGCTCGAGAACTCGAAAGCCAAGCCATAAACGGGTTCGAGTGAGGGCAAATTCATCGAAAGCTAAGCTATATTAAGGACTTTGGCCATAATAATTAGTTCATATTCTCAGGCGTGAAAAGGGGGGAGTTGATGGCAGGCAGCATAAGCACCGACGTTGACGAGCTTATCGGCATACTAAGGGGGAAGGGCACCGCTAGCATAGACGAGCTCGCGGGCGAGCTCGGAGTCCAGCCGAAACTGGTCGAGAGCTGGCTCTACGCGCTCGAGGACAGCGGGAAGGTCATAGTCAGGCACAGGCTCATGAGAACTTATGCGGAATGGATTGGAGGCGGCGAGAGCACCACTGCCACAATCACCGCGCCCAGGCCAAGGGCCGCAAGGGAAGACGAGCGGATGGACATACGAAAATCCGTGAGGGACGAGGTGCTCAGGCCCCGCGAGTTCGAGCCCATCAAATCCGTTAAGAGGGACGAGGCACGGACCGGGGAGAAGACGAGACTCGAGAGGGAAATCGAGGATGCGAGGGA
>JAPLWU010000029.1 GCA_026396425.1 Microcaldota archaeon
CGCCTGGTAGCCCTCGATCAGGTCTGCATTGCGCTCGAATTTCAGCGTGCTCTCCATTCCCGCCGTTTTCAGTTCCCTCGGCTTGGCCTCGGGCGGCGTTTCCTCCTGCGGAGTTGTTTCCGGAGTAACCTCGCCGGAGCCGTTTTCGCCGGCCGGTGGCGTCTCGCCGCCATGGTCTCCCTCATCATACGGAGAAGGCGGTTTGGGCGTGAACTGTGTCGCGCAGCCGAAGAGCGACAACAAGACGACAGCCAATATCCCAAATGCAAGAATGGTGAGAAGTTTCATATTCCCGTGTTTGCCCGGGCGCCTATTTATACCTTGGCATGAACGCATCCTTATCCGACGATTATCCCGCCGCCGAGGCAGACCTCCCTTTTGTAGAAGGCGCACACCTGCCCCGGCGTGACGGCTTCGATTGGCTTTTCGAAAACCACTTTTGCTTTCCGGCCAGCCATGGGAAAAACCGTTGCTTTCGCCGGCTTTTGCAAATGCCTTACCTGCGCGAGCACAGATAGGGGTTTTTCCGGCCGCTCACCCGATATGAAATGCACGCCCGCGAGTCGTGCCTCTTTCTGCAGGATTTCACTCCTGTCTTCCGTTACTATCAGGGCGTTCCTCCCCCTGTCAAATGCCTTCACGAAATGCGGGCGAGAACCGGCAAGTCCGAGCCCCCTCCTCTGCCCGACGGTGTGGAAGTGCAGGCCGCGGTGCCTCCCCAGAACTTTCCCTTTCGAGTCGATTATCGGGCCCGGATTCTTACCAAGCTTCTCCTCGATGAATTTCGGCAATTCCTTCCCAGACACGAAGCACAAATCCTGGCTCTGCTTTTTCTTCAGGAATATTTCAAAACCCTCGCTTTTCGCCATCGCGTAAACTTCGGATTTCAGCAGCCCGCCAAGCGGGAAAACAATCCTCCCCAGCCATTCGCCTTTAAGGAAACAAAGCCCGTAAGTCTGGTCCTTTGAGGAATCCCTCGGCCGTAGCAGCTCGCCCTTCCCGGTCGCAGGATTTAATCTGCTCCTCGCGTAATGCCCAGTTGCCACATACTTGATGCCATGGCGCCCGGCCCATGCAAACAGCTCCTTGAATTTCAAACTCCTGTTGCATTCCGCGCACGGATTCGGCGTCCTTCCGGCCTTGAGCTCTGAAACCATATGGCCGATAACCCTAGTTTCGAATTCCTTGCCCACGCCGTAAATATAATGCGGCACGCCGAGCTTCTTGCAGACCGCTTTCGCGACCAGCAGTGACTCCTCGGTGCAGCATGCATTCTCGCGCTGGCCGCAGCCCTCCCACGCCGAGAGCTTCAGGGAGAGGCCGACCGGCTGCCAGCCCTGTTTTTTGAGCAGAACAAGAGACATCGACGAATCCACGCCGCCCGACATGCCCAGGACTATCCTTTTCGTGGCCTTGCCGTTCTTTTTCGAAGTCATCGCAATCCCATTGCACAAAAAACGATAAAACAATTCCGTGCCGAACCGCAGGGGGGCTTCCAATTTTTGCCCGCAGGCAAAAATGGACATCTTCGGGCAAAGCCCGAAGCTTGTCGCCCCCGATTTTTCTGCGCAAGGCTAGGCGGTGAATGCTAGACGCGGCATTCTACGATTTCGCAAAAAGCGTTTAGACTTTTTTTACGCCCTTTGCGCGCGGCCCGCGTTCGTTTGTTTCGACTTCGTACTCAACAACATCGCCGACGGCGAGTGCCACTCCGCCTTCAATCGCCGAAGTGTGCACGTACACGTCCTTGCCGTCGTCGCCAGTGACAAATCCAAATCCGCGCGCGGCATTAAACATCTTTATTTTTCCTTTCATTAGATCACCATCATTACATATTGCTTTGAAGCGCATAGCTTATAATGTTTTAGTCTGCGCCTTCATTGGCCCTCCTTGGCCAAAGTTTTATAACCCCCGGCCGGAAGATATCTCCATGTCGTTTGGCCTCGCGGAAGAAATATTCCAAATGCTTTTTGCCTTTGGCCTAGGCCTGGCTCCAATCTCCGAGGTGCGAGGCGCGGCAATCTACGCCATCGTGCAGGCCAGGAACGACTGGCTGATTCTTTTCGGAATCGCGGGCAACATCGCGGCAGCATTCCTGCTCGTTTTTCTCTGGGACCATCTTCACATCGAAAAAATCGGCCGGAGGATAATGGGCGGCAGGCTCGAGCACAAGCTGCACGACTTTGAGAAGAAATACGAAACCGCTGGCACCGTGGGCCTTGCCCTCTTCATAGGCGCCCCGCTCCCGCTCACCGGAGTCTACACCGGAGTCCTGCTCGCGAAAATAATCGGAATCCCGGACAGGAAAATACTGCTCGCGAGCACCGCGGGCGTGCTCATCGCTTCTTCGATAACGTACCTCGTGCTCAAGGGCCTTCTGTCTATTCCTTTCCTGCTCTAACAACGAATCAGGATACCCCGCCCGCTCCCGCGCAAAACTTTTTCGAATTTGCCGAAAAGTGCGAGACGATTCGAAACATTTTTATTTATAGGGCATAAAATCAACTCATGGCTTCTGATTCGAACGCAAACGGGGCAGCGAACGGCGAAAAAAAGTCCATCAAGGTGCTTTTCGTTTCTTTTGAAGGTCTCATCGGAGACCTCGCATGGCAGATTCATAAGGAAGGGCACGAGGTAAAGTATTTCATCAGCGAGAAGTCAGAGAAGGACGTCTGCGACGGGTTCGTTGACAAGTGCGACGACTGGAAACCCCTGAAGGACTGGGCGGACCTCATAATCTTCGATGACATAAATTTCGGCGGTGTGGCTGATGGCCTGAGGAAGGAGGGCAAGGCTGTCGTCGGCGGCTCCGCATATGCCGACAAGCTGGAGGACGACAGGGATTTTGGCCAGTTCGAACTCAAGAAGGCCGGAATAAACATACTGCCCAACTGGAACTTCACGGATTTTGACGAAGCAATCAAATTTGTGCAGTCCAACCCGGCCCGCTATGTTATAAAGCCCAACGGAAGCGCTCAGAACGAGAAGGAGCTTCTTTTCATAGGGCAGGAGGAGGACGGCAACGACATCGTTAACGTTCTGCTGCGCTACAAGAAAAGCTGGTCGAAGAAGCTAAACAATTTCCAGCTTCAGAAGTTCGTGCAGGGAGTCGAGGTTGCGGTGGGAGCCTTCTTCAACGGCAAGGACTTCGTCTACCCAATCAACGTCAATTTTGAGCATAAGCGCATGTTCTCTGGCGGGCTCGGGCCCAACACTGGCGAGATGGGCACGCTCATGTTCTGGTCCCCGGGCAACAAGCTCTTCAATGAGACGCTCGCCAAAATGAAGCCCTACCTGGCTGCCTCGGGCTATGTCGGCTACGTCGACCTCAACTGCATAGTCAACGCAAAGGGCATCTACCCGCTCGAGTTCACCTCGCGCTTCGGCTATCCGACTATAAGCATACAGATGGAGGGCGTGATAAGCGGCTGGGGTGACTTCCTCCACCAGCTCGCACTCGGTCAGAATGCGGAACTCAGGACCAAGAAAGGCTTCCAGATAGGCGTCGTCATCGCCGTACCGCCGTTTCCTTTCACGGACCAGGCGGCCTTCAAGAGGTATTCCGAGGATGCGATAATAATATTCAAGAAACCTTCTTTCGATGGAGTCCACCTCGGAGACGTTAAGTTCGTTGACGGCGACTGGCGCCTCGCGGGGCAGTCCGGCTACTCTCTAATCGTAACGGGCTCAGGGATAACGGTCGAGGAGGCGCAGAAGCAGGCCTACAAGCGCATCGACAACATCCTAATCCCGAATCTTTTCTACCGCACGGACATAGGGAACCGCTGGGTCCGGGACAGCGACATGCTCCACACATGGGGCTACCTCTACTGACCCGGCCTCGAACCTTGGAACTGCCCCCCGGACTTGCCAAAAGGCGATAAGTTATTAAAATCCCAAGACGTACGCCTAATCATGAAACTGCAATTCGTAATTTGCCTGCTGTTTTTGGCCGGCGTTCTTTATGCGGCGGACTGCTCCTCGGTGGCATACAAAAAGGCTTGCGGCCAGTGCAGTTTCGACGCGAACGGCAAAATGGACGAGGCTTGCTTCAAGGCAAAGCAGGCCGAGGGGCTCACATGCACTACCGCCAGTTACCCGATAGCAAGCGCGAAATACGCGAAAGGGGAGTGCCCGGCGATTGACGATTGCGCCAGCGAGCTCCAGTCATGCCAGGCTCAATACGCCTCAGGCTCCGACAAGGCGGACTGCGAGGAAGGCAGCATAGCGGTTTGCTTCGCCGCCTCCGACGAATGCGTCGCCAAAGCGGCAAATACGTGCGGCGAAATATCCGACCTGTGCCCACTCCCGGGCGTGATTCTGCTCGCATCGCTGCTTCCCGTGCTGTTCGCGAAGTTTGGCTAGCGCTCTTGGATATTGCTCCGCAATTTACTTTTTGGCCATTCCTCTGCAAAAGCCGATCATCTCTCTCATATCGTAGAAAATAGCGCAGAACGAGCCGCATGCGCTCCTGAGTTCATCCTTGCCCCGTTTCGTCAGCGAATAAGCTTTGCCGTTATCAGACGATATCAGCCCCTTCTTTTTCAGCTCTTTGAGCACCGGATAAATCGTGCCCGGACTCGGTTTCGACCCCCTCCTTTTCTCGAACTCTTTCGCGAGCTCCGCTCCGGTCATGCTCCTTCCGTTCAGGTTCCACAGTATCAGGTAAGAAAGGAACCCCTTCATATCGCAGCACTTCATGAATACCATATCGGGAAGCCAATATAAAAAGATTTCATGCGCATGAAATTATCGCATAACCGATATATTTATATCACTCCGCACCCGCATACTATCGGGTATCCAATATCCGGAGGTGTTGAAATGAAATGCAAGGAATGCAAGGTAGTATGCGACGGAAAAGAGGTTGCGGTCGTGAACTGCACCAAGGATGGCGTTACCATACGCTGCACCGACGAAGGCAAAGAGTTATGCAAACAGTTCAAGGGATGCTGCTGACCGCAGCACCTCTCTTCTATTTTTTTGCCAAGCCCCTGGGCAGCTTTGCATAAGACTACTTTTCCATCATGCCCCAGAATGGTTTTGCAACGGGGACTTTCCCCATTTCACCCGGTCCCACGCCCTCTCGTGGACGTAATAGGCAATGGTCGTGTAGATGTTGCTCACGACCATGAACCCGAATGCGATTTCGGATTTCCCCGTAAGCAAATAAATGACCGAAAAATCAAGCGCCATAACCAGAATCCTGTACGTTATCGCCTTGGCGGCCGACCTGCTCCATTTCTCCCCGAAAGTGCTCTTCTTCTTTCCCATTCAAACCACCACATACCCACGCCCTCGGCATGGTCTATCAGTCGGCCACAAGCCCACCCAGCCGGGCGTGGGTATGTGACCTTCGCCTACTTCTGTGATTTCCCCAATCAGTCCATCAAAATATACTCTGAAAAATCGGGTTTAAATAGGTGGCTCAGAAGCTACTCCGTCGAGCCATTGGCTTGCGCCTTGCTCCCTGGGACGGTGTCATCATAGCCGCCAATTATTAGGCGGCTGGCGTTTATAATGGCTCGCAAACACGTTCCAGCGAAAAACGATAAAAACAAAAAAACAGAATTAGATTCGCCTATTTCTTCCTGCCTTTCTTCGCTGCCTTCTTCTTCACAGTCCTCTTTACCGTTTTCTTAGCTCCGCAACAACCACAGCCACACATGATAAATTACCTCCTGTGCAACAACTTACGCACGCATGACTATTCGAATATCTACTTTTATATTCGTTTGCATCACTCTTCGAAGTCCATCTTTTTCAATTCCTTCCTGAACTCCTCGAAATAGCGGAGCGTTGTGCTCACATGCTCCTCGTGCTCCGTTGTGTTTATTATCATCCCCGCAGTCAGAATCGCCGCGACTATGTCGATAGTCCCTTCTCCCATTCCCATCCCAACCACCTCATCTTCGTAAGTGCTTCCGTGTTTCTCTTTATAAAATGTCCCCCGCCCGGTCGACCGCCATGTGCAGCAGGTAGCCGCAAGCGCCTGCCAACCCCCAGGCAAGCCCCCACGATCCGGCGAAAGGCGCACAAATCGCCGCTATGCAAATGCCGAAAACCGCCGAAGCCGCGGCGCTGTGCATGAACTTCCTGTGCCCTGGGATTAACAAGCCCGCAATCTTCACCGCCCCGAAGGAAACGAGAATGGAAAAGGGAATCGAGTAAGCGCCCATTTCACGGGAGAGAAAAAGCACCAGCGAGAGCGCGATGGCGAATACGAAAACTTCCGTTATCCTCCTGATTTTTGAATTGGGGTGGTCCACGTCTGGCGCGACAGAACCGGCAAGGAACAGGCCGCCCGCGGCAATCAGCTCTGGGGAAATCTCGCGTATGGCAAGAGCTAGGGCAAGCAATGCGCAAATTGCAATGAAAAGATGGAGTCCGAATCCGGTCTTCAAGCCCGTGTCGCCTCCGCTTACCTAACGAACGGCTTTATGAACTCGAAGACGTTCTCGCCCAGCTTGGGAACGTAGTAACCGCCCTCGAGAACGGCAAAAGTCCTGACGCCGAAACCAGCGATGATTCCTCCAATCTCCCCGTACGTTTCGCTTTTCTTTATGCCGATTCTGCTCCCGACTATGGCATCCTCGCAATAGGTGTCGAAGCCCGCGCTAACCGCCACAAGGTCCGGTTTGAACTCTTCAAAATATTTCCCGACGCTTTCGCGGAAAATTTTCAGATACTTTTCATCCCCGGCCCCGGGCATCACCACGACATTTTTAGTATTGGCCGTGCTTTCCTTCTCGAATCCTGTTCCCGGGTAAGTCGTGCTCGGGTCCTGGTGGAAAGAAAGGTAGAACACGCTCTCGTCCCCTGTGAAGATGTCCGCCG
>JAPLWU010000137.1 GCA_026396425.1 Microcaldota archaeon
ACGCCCTGCAGGACCTGGTTTCGTTCGAGGATTTGAGCGTCCGTGACTCCAGAGGCGTCGTGGTGCAGTTCACTTACGGCGGGGACGGCGCCGACCCGCAGAAGATGGTGAGGGCAGGCGAGGAAGTGCTCGAGCCCGAGAGGGAGTAATGATAAAAAAAATAAAAAATAGTGGAGAACTCGAGGATGGAAAGGGGGTGAGTCAATGACCGCGGGCTAAGCCCGCGGGAGTGGTTTGGATGGGTGCGCTCTTTGGTGGCCGTTGTGGCCGCGCACCCGCGGTCATTGTGGATGAAGCTCGAGATGGAGTAGACCGGAATGGCAAGCAACTCGGGTTCGAGAGTTATGATGGATGTGATGGCAAGCGGTTCGAGGATTAGCGGGATGAGATGGCAGGATTGCGCGAGTTCGAGGATGGGAAGTAGCGAGGGATTCATGTGAAGCAACACAAATACAGGATTGATTCCGGCGAGGCGGTCGGCATCGTGGCGGCCCAGTCCATAGGAGAGCCGGGCACGCAGATGACAATGAGGACTTTCCACTACGCGGGAGTCGCGGAGCAGGTGCCCCTCGGCCTTCCTAGGCTCATCGAAATCGTTGACGCAAGGAGGGAGCCCACGAAGCCCATGATGGACATTTACCTCAAGGGCGCGGCGAAGAACAGCGAGGCGAAGGCCCACGAGATTGCGGAGGAGATAGAGGAGATAAGGCTCTCGAAAGTGGCAAACGTGAGGGAGAGCTTCAGGAGGAAGGAGATCAAGGTCATAATCAACCAGGAGATGGCCAAGGAGAAGATTGTTACTCCGGCCCAGATTGCAAACCTGGTGAAGGACCTGACCTCGGGAAAGGTCGAGCAGGAAAAGAACATCATACTTGTAAAGCTCAAGACGTCGCTCAAGGCCATGAGGAGGACCACGAACAAGCTGAGGGAGATGCCCATAAAGGGCATAAAGAAGATACGGAAGGCCGTCGTGATACCCGGAAAGGAGGGGTATTTTATAAGGACGGGCGGCTCGAACCTGTCCGACGTACTTGGCAGGGACGACGTTGACTCTTACAACTGCTACACCAATGACATAAAGGAGATAGAGAGGGTATTGGGAATCGAGGCCGCGAGGAACGCGATTGTGAGGGAGATAAAGGAGGTCATGGAATCGCAGAACCTCAAGGTCGACGTGAGGCACATAATGCTGCTCGCCGACGCCATGACCATGGACGGCGAGATAAAATCCGTGGGAAGGCACGGGCTCAGCGGCCAGAAGGCCGGAACGCTTGCGCGGGCGGCTTTCGAGGAGACCATAAAGCACCTCATAAACGCCGCGGTGAGCTCCGAAACGGACGGGCTCATCGGAGTCACGGAGAACATAATCGTGGGCCAGACGGTTCCGGTGGGGACGGGCCTCGTGAAGCTCAAGATGAGGAAAATAACCGGTTAGGGCGGGGAATGGAAACGCCACATGACCGGTTGATGATTTGAATGGGCGAGGGATGGCAAACGGTCGATGATTATTTGGTGATTTGAATGGACGTAAACAGGGCGATAAGGACTGCGGTCGACACGGGAAAGGTTAAGTTCGGGGCGAGGGGCTCGGTAAAGGGCTCGCTTTCGGGAGAGCCGAAGCTCATAATAGTCGCGAGGAACTGCCCTGCGGAGACGAGAGGCGACATAAACCAATACTCGAAGCTCTCGGGAACGGGAGTATACGAATTCGGCGGAACTTCGGTCGAGCTGGGCGCGCTGTGCGGCAAACCTTTCCCGGTTACGGTGATGTCGGTGATGGAACCGGGCGACTCTGACATATTGCAAGTGGTGGCAGGCAATGAAGCTAGGTGACGACGAAATAAGGAGCATCTCGCTTTTTCAGAGCATAACCGGCGCTGGGGCGAATGACTGCCTCATCGGCGAGGATTCCGTCACATTCGTGGTGAGGCATGGCGAGCTCGGAAGGGCAATCGGGCGGGGCGGGAGCGCCATCCAGAGGGCGATGCAGACCTTCAAGCGCAGGGTCTTCGTCGTTGAGGATGCCGAGACGCCCGAGGATTTCGCAAAGAATTTGTTCGCGCCCATAAAGGTGAACGAGGCGCAGGTGGTCGAGTTCGGCGAGGCCAAGACGGTTTACGTCACGATAAGCTCCGAGGACCGCGGAACCGCCATAGGCAGGAATGGGGAAAGAATAAAAAGGGGAAGGGCCTTATTAAAAAGGCGTTTCAACGCCGAATTGAAGCTAATAACCGAAGAGGGATGAGAGGAATAGGAGAATAAACTGCGAATTGAAACTTGGAAATTGACAGAGGGATGATGAAATGTCAAGAGGGGAATTCAGCGGCAGGGACCTGCAGAGGAGGAGAAAGGCACACAGGTGGCTCAAGAAGCCATGGAAGAGACGGAAGCTCAAGCTCAAGGACAAATACGACCCGCTCGAGGGCTCGCCCCAGGCGAGGGGCATAGTGCTCGACAAGAAGGTGCTGGAGCAGAAGCAGCCGCACTCGGGCCTCATAAAATGCGTGCGCGTCCAGCTCTCGAAGAACGGGAAGGTCATAACTGCTTTCGCTCCAAGGGACAAGGCCATCAACTTCATCGACGAGCACGACGAGGTGAGCGTCGAGGGGCTTGGCGGCTCCCAGAGGGGGCAGATGGGCAGCATACCCGGCGTGCGTTACAGGGTGTTCGCGGTCAACGGAGTCTCGCTCAACGAGCTGAGGACAGGAAGGAAGGAGAAACCCAAGAGATGATGAAATGAAGATTTTCGGTAAGTATGACATGGAGGGCATTGTTGTCAAGGACCCGAGCATCGAGGGCTACGTTTGCCTCTC
>JAPLWU010000147.1 GCA_026396425.1 Microcaldota archaeon
GTTTTACCTACCCTGCGTAGCCCATAGAGTGCCATGACGAAAAGTTTTTTCCTTGAAAGCGTTTCTAATTCATTTAGCTCAGCCAACTCGGATTTCCGGTTCACGAACTTCATAGTATTCACCTACTGAATTATTCAGTAAGTGAATATATTTAAACCTATGCCATGCCCGCCGCATGGAATTCCCCCTTTTTCCCTTCTCCTAGCCCGCCCCTGGTTCATCCCCTCCCGAACAAAATCAAGCAATTTAAATAGCTCAGCTTCGATTCCTTTCTTGGTGGTTTTCATGGATTTCGCAAAATCTCTCGCAATTCTCGGAATCCTCGGCATAATCCTTTTGTTCGGCTGCGCCCAAGGGATTCTCCCCGGAGGCCTGAATATGACCAACCAAACGCCCGCCGGCGCCTCGTGCGGAACGGTTACTCCGGGCTACAACGATGCCTGCTGCGCCTCCAGGAATACCGAAACCATCCACATAATGTGCGTTGGCGAGTGGAAATACCATGCCACCGGCAACCTTTCAACCGAGTGCTCGTGGGATTGCGGATACGAAAACCCTGCAAATGGCACGCTAAACTGCGGGAGCCACCAACTCGGCGAGAGCTGGCGTTCTGAAGACGGCTGCAACACCTGCGGATGCACCGAACGCGGCCCAGTCTGCACCCTTATGGCCTGCTCAAACGGCACCGGAATGGCCAACCCCGCAGCGGTTTACTGCTCCGAGCTGGGCTACACCTACTCAATTCAAACCGCTTCTGACGGCAGCCAATCCGGCTTTTGCGTCCTTCCAGACGGCCTGTTCTGCGAAGAGTGGGCCTTCTTCAGGGGCGAGTGCGGTTCCAAGTGGGCCAATCTCTCCACGGACTGCCTGACTTCCGAGCCTTCCGAATGCACGCGCCTCAGGATTGGTGAGCTGCTCACCACCTGCTCCTACACCCTCAGACTTGACGACGTGGGCCTGGCCTACGGCCCCACGAACGAGCACCCTGCCCAGATACAAATATACCGCTCGGGCGCCCTTGTCGAATCCCTCGACCTTTTCGCCTTGAACGGCACATACTCTCTTCCAGTTCCCGAAGGAATCCTCAAAATCACGACCTGCATCACCGACCCGGGCATCACGCTTGCCTCGAAATGGGCGGACATGAAGCTCTGGCTCGAAAATGATGGAGAGCCCGTGTTCTGCACCATGGAAGCCATGCTCTGCCCTGACGGCGTAACATATGTCGGCAGGAACTCGTCCTTGAACTGCTCTTTCGACCCCTGCCCGACGGGTAAACGTAGTGGTCCTCGAATCCTACCCAGAACAGATTAGATGCGAGAGTTAGAAATGAACACAAATTCAATTTTTTGAACATGGACTATAATGTTCGCACTAGATTAAACTTTCTTTAATCTGGATGAAACTCTTTCGACGGACGGCATTTTGAAGCAGTTCTGCAATAGGAAGGTTCATACTAAACGTTTTGTTTATTATATCACTTTTCAGCTTCGCCTTAAAAGCTCCCGCATCGTTTGCCTTACCTCCTCCCAGTTGGGCCTTTTTTCCCGCGGGATGAAGGCGTTTGCGGTTTTCGGCACGCTAATTGAATCCAGGGCGCTCCCGAATGCGCTTTTTGAATGGATGCGGAACTCCTTGGGGTGCATTTCACTCATGCAGTAAAGGTCGTAAAGGTCCTTCCACTCCCTGCGCTCCTCGAAGGCGAGCTCTTTCTGGCGGTTGAGCTCGGGGAATTCGTACATAACAACCCTTTTGGACACTGGAAGGAAGTCCGAAGAGGCCTTTCTGCTCTCACTTTTTCCCTTTATCCCGAACGAGACGTCGACTTTCACCGAATCCTCGACTCCCTGAAATTCGTATGCGAGCGCGAAGCCGATGGAGTGCTTCGTGAAATACTCCCTCCTGACCGGCCAGCCGAGCCCGCGGACGATCTTCTTTGCGAGCGCTTTATCTCCCTCCATGTCGTAATCCAAATCCTCGGAAAACCTCTGGCGCCCCTGCAGGTAGCCCTTGTTTATCGCCGTCCCGCCCTTCAGGACGAATCCCTTCTCTCCCAAAAGCTCCATGAGCTCGAACATGAAGGCCTCCTTCACGACGAACTGCAGCCCGAGGCCTGCTTTTGCTGCGTAATCGCGCAGCTCGTCAATCCCGAAAGTTATTTCCCCCACCATGACAGAATCGCCTCCCTGCCGACGTTGTCGACAAGCTTCCATTCGCTTATATACTCGCCCTTTCCCCTTCCCCGCAGGTATGCGTTCGCCCTCACCCTTTTCCTGCAGTAGCGCATGAGCTTCTCCTTCTCACTGTCCCTTTCGGGCAGAATCGAAAGCAGGTAGCCAAGGCGCTGGAAAAACGCGCTTTTTTCTTTTCCGCAAATCCTTATGAAGCTCTCCGCCTCCATCTTTGCCCCGTAAAGCGCCTTTTCTATTCTCGCATATCCGACCAAATCCGCGTGGTTGAGCGAATCGCGGATTGCCTTCTCGACCGAAGCCACGGGGTATTCTCCCCTTTCCACTCCCAAATAATCGGACGCCTTGAAGTAGCGGAACTCGTGCTGCCCCAGCCTTACGCTCGCGCGCTTCTCCGAGGCCACGAAAACCGTGAAGGGGTATTCATCTATAAGATGGTGGAGGTAGAGCGCGGTCGTGAGCGAAACGTATCCCGGGAAAAGCCTCGTTGCCACCCAGAACGGGTCGGCCTGCCTCGAAACGTAGACTCCCCTCGCCGGAGCGTAGATTTCGCCCTTTTTCGCCAGCCTGCTGAGCGTAACCCTCAGGGAATTGTCCGAGGTGAGGGAAAGACTCGCCAAAACCCGGAATTCCACCAGCTTTCCCCTGTCCACGTATTGTTTGAGCTTGTTTGCAATTGTCATCCAATATTAATAAAACATTAATATTTAAATACTTTTGCAACAAGGCCATCCCGGTTGCAATCTCTCGGCTTTTGAAGCATGAACGCGGGAGCTGGCAATCTCGAACCTAAAACGTCCGGAACTGGGGGGTTGGGATTGGGAGACGAGAAGGCGAAACTTGGGCTTGGCCGAGGTCACCCAAGCATCCATTCCCAGGCGGGCTTGACGCTTATTTTCTTTCCGCCCATGCTTAGCTCGTCTTTCTGGTCAAAAGTGAGTATGAGCCCTCCTGAAAGCCCGAACGTTTTCACCGCCTCCACCAGCCCGTCCAGCTCCCGTTTCTTATTATCCTCGTGAAGCTCGTAGCAGACCTGAATCGCTTCAGTCACTTTGCCCCTTTCCGAGAGG
>JAPLWU010000117.1 GCA_026396425.1 Microcaldota archaeon
TTTGCTTCCTTCACAGAAACCGTGCTCAATTCCCTTAAACTGTCGGCCCCAATGTCTTTGATGCTCGTAACCCGGTTCCCTCCAAAATCAAAACTGTAAAAAACCAAAGCCCACAGGATAAAGAAGACGATCAGGATTGGAATGAAAATTCCTAACAACAGTCTCGGTAAGAGACCCAATCCTCTTCCCTTTTTCTTCTCTTTCTTACCTTTCTTCTCTTCCATAACATCCCCTCCATTCTAGAACTTATTCCTCAGGTGTTGTGCTTTGATTATGTTTATTAGCTTATTGACCGAATTCGGACATACTTTGTTATATTAGTTCGATATGGGACATAAAACACCCAAATGGGGCTGAAAACAGGAACATTTAAG
This sequence comes from Microcaldota archaeon, assembly GCA_026396425.1. GTDB lineage: Archaea > Micrarchaeota > Micrarchaeia > Burarchaeales > JAKAKT01 > JAPLWU01. The sequence goes on from JAPLWU010000117.1 coordinate 375, forward strand.
AATGCCGCAAGCCAAGTTCTCCCCATGGCAAAATCAGGCAAATCCTCCAAAATGCCGGCTCCGTCTACCACCGAGCTCACCGGCGAATACATTTCCGAACACCCGAGCATAGCTGACTGCCTCAAAAAAGGGGTAGTCAACTACTCGAAGCTCTCGAGGAGGATAGCGAAGGAGCTCGGCATAGAGAAGCAGACGAGCCTCGATGCCATACTCATCGCCTGCCGCCGCTATTCGGCCAAATACAGGAATGAACTGGTTGCGGAAGAAGTGATGCTCAACATCCTCAGGAAGAGCGAGCTCGAAATCAAGAACAAGGTCGTTGTCGCAATCGTGAGCAGGAAAATCTACATGGGCAGTCTCATGGACATCGAGAAGAAGATAAGGAAGAGCGCGGACTTCTTCTACGCAATCGAGGGGAAGAACTACTTTACGGTCATAATCCCCGAGAAATACCTCGAGGAGTTCAACCAACTTTTCGAGGGCGAAATCCGCAAGGTCGCGAAAGATTTGGCCATGGTGACAATCAAGAGCCCCGAAGAAATGGAAAGCACCCCCGGAGTCGTTGCCTACATCTACTCGCGCCTCGGCGAACACGGCATCAACATAGTCGAAACCATGAGCTGCTGGACCGACACAATTCTCGTTCTCTCGGAAGACGACATCCCAATGGCGCTCAAATACCTGAAATTCTAGTTGCTAGCTAAAAATCCAAAAAAATAAAATGGGAAAGGGGCTTCGAATCCCCAATCAGCAAATCACCTTGCTGCCGGAATTCCCGTAAACCTCCGGAGCTCTGACAGTCGTCTCGAATTACGGGCCGCCCTTTACGAAAAGGGTGCTCGGACTTCCTACAGCCATCCCCTTCATCCGTTTCTCGCCTACAGCCATCTCCTTCCTCAGTTGCTCGAGTTCGACTGGGACCAAATTAACCCCGGTTCCATTCAGCGCGTAGAACTGCTTTCCGGCCAACGCGGACCCATTCGCCGCTACCATGTTTTCAACGACGAAAAGTTTCTCAACTTCCGCCCTTGTCTCCGCGAAAGTCAGTTTGACCTCGTGAGGCCCGCAGCAGTCGGGCATCCCGTGCACTTTCCTGAATCCCTCGCCATCCTCTACGAGCCGCAGCATTGGTTTGGGAAACAGATACTCGCTCTTTTCTCCGCCCTCATTGCGGACTTCCCTCCTTTCGTGCATCTTCCTCCCGCTCTGCCAGTCTTCGACCTCTAGTTGTTTTCACAAACGACGCCAAAACTCCGATTAAATTTCTAAAGTTCAGGCGCGCTCAGAAGAGCAGAATAAGGCCAATAATGGCAACTAGCGAAAAGGAAAATCTCTTTGCACTTTCGTTAGCTGCCATTGGCTTTTCTTTAGACAAGAAGTTATTTAAATAACTTTCGCAGGAACATTGTGTGCGGGATAGGTTGGGGGGCCAGGGGTCCCTTGTTGCCGCACATCCCCTTTAGGCGGAACCGAAAAACCGGACGAGGTTTGTGTTGCTCGTGCCGGCTCGCGCCACGACGCTTGAAACCCTGCCTCGCTGGACGGTCCATTGTAATAATCGGGTCAGGCCGGAAGGAGCAGCCCTACTTGCAAACCAATACGTTGGGCAGAATGACCCGTGCTCGCGAATCACAGGGCGTAGTACGGGCGCGAATCACCGTTGCGCGCACCACACATCGAGACCGGAAGCTCCCGCACGCTGGGGTCGCCTAGTGGTAGATTCCTTACAAAGTGGAAGGTTTCCACGAAAGGGCGGCAGCCTGCTAACGGAACCGCGGAGGGGGACACCCCCTCCCCAGTTTCACGGCCCAATTTTTGCCTTCGGGCAAAAATGGGCGCATTTGTGCTTCGCACAAATCGCGTCCTCCGGACCCCTTCGGTGGGGTCGAGGATGAAAAATCTGGCAGCAAGCTGTTGGGCTAAAAGCCTTCGCGGGTTCGAAATGAAATCCCTTTTCTTTCCCGAAAGAAAAGGTCTTTCAATGTCCCAAAAGAAAGGGCGGAATCCCTTTTCTTGGAACGAAAATCCCGCTCCCGGCGCTTTTTCTTTTATTTTACCCGCCTAGCTTGCCATGCAAGGTTTATATATCTGAAAAGCCATATTTAATGGGGGAATCAACTTGGCTACTGCACTAGGGAAATGGAGGGAAGGCAAACCATCTATTATAGACCCCAGGTTAGCGCCTTGGACTAGAGGCGAAGGAACAATCTTCCAGCAGATGGAGGCGCTAGTTTCGGAATGGGAAAGGAAAACAGGCAAGAAGGGTATTCGCCTTGCTTGGGGGAACCCAACTGGCGAGATTGGTGCCCCGCTGGAGATACGGCAGGCATTGGCCCGGATTATCCTACAACAAGTTCATGGTTATGCTCCTCCGGTAGGTTACGCAAATTTTCGTGAGATAATCGCCCAGGAGCTGTCGAATGAAACCGGGCAAAAAATCAATGCTGACGACATATTCGTGTGCGCCGGCGCCACCGGGGCGATGGAAACCATAGTAAAATACGCAGTTCGGCCGGGTTCTGCCGTATTTCTGCCGGAACGCACTTATCCCCCATTTTTAACCTTAATTGACCAGAAAATTGCCTTGAACTCTGCGGTGTTCGCGCCGGAACTCGATCATTCTCAATTTTTAGCCTTAATTGAACAGGGGGTTATGTTGGGGGGCGGAAAAGCATACTACTACAGGATTCGCGAGGATGGCCAGCCGGATACAGAGCACCTTAAGCAACAAATACAGAAGGCCAGAGATGAGGGAATGAGGACGCTTGTTGAGGCGGGTATAGAGAAGGTCATTCGGGGAATTACCACTTTGGAAGAGGTGGCTCAATTACTAGATCTGCCCATAAAAGAAGAATGCCTAAAGGAAGATGTCCGCCAAGAAGTAA
>JAPLWU010000004.1 GCA_026396425.1 Microcaldota archaeon
TTGCCCAAACCGCCTCTGCCCCCAAATCCTTTGCAGTCACCACGATTCTGGGCGCTCCCGCCATGCCGGTAAGGCCGCCGCTCGCGGCCAGAACGAAAACAAGCGACGCTCCCCTAAGTCTTTTCCTTATCTCCCCCAAATCCTCCTTCACGGCAAGCCCAACTTCCGAAGCTTTCTCCGGCTTTCTTCCCCCAAGCGTCTTTTTCCCAATCAGCAGCTTCCCGATTCTTCCGGACAGTTTTGCAAGGTCTTTCTTATCCGTATCCACTGCCAGCAAAGAGCAGCCCTTTGGGAGCTTCCTGAATTTCCCGAGGGCCTTTCCCCCTATTCCACCCATTCCGATAATCACGATTTTTTGGATTTTATCACCCTCTTTCTTTTACTCGGCCTCATCTTTTCCTTTTCGTACAGGCCGGGATAGTGCTTTTTGGGGAAATACAGCTCCTTGTCGCACAGGCACATATCGCCCTTTTCAAGGTAAATCCATCGCCGATAGGGAATCACGTTTATCGGGTGGATTTTCCCGCATTTTTCGCACCTGTACGATTCGTCAAATGCCATTTTCCCTCACCTTTTTGGCTTCTGTGGGTTCATATCCCCAGGATAATCATTACCCCAAACCAATTCAGGCCATCATTTCAACCATGACGTCCCTGCACCACATCCTCTGCTCCAGACTTCCCTTCTGGGCCGCACCGTAGTGCCCGCCGAAAATGGCGAAATCGCTCAGGTTGATTCTCCCGTCGTGGTTGAAGTCGATGGAATCGTCGTATTCGACGTTCCCTGCCTGCGTATTGTAGGATGAGCTGAAAGCCCCTCTCACCGCATTGCAGTACTTCATTCCGACGTCCACCGGCTGCCCCTGGTCTTCCAAGAGCAGTATCGGCGTTGCCGCGTATGCCGTAGCTGCCGCAAGCGCTGCCACCAGCACGAAAGCGGCCAATATCTTTGCGTCCATAGTTTTCTCACCTCTAAATGGTAAACTCGGGGCTCCCTGCGTCCCCATGTTTTACCTCTACTGTCTAGTTTAATACTTCATATATATAAACCTTTACTCGACAGCATAGCTTTTATATACCTTATGCCCCATAACCTTTACGTGGGAGTCACATACTCACGCCTAAAGGCGTGGGTTTGTGGTGGTATTACGTGGCAAAACGTGTCGCCTTTACCTCCGCCTCTAGGCGGAGGCTGCGGGGCGTGAGTATGTGGTGACGCTCATCTCGACATTCTACTCTTTTGAGCCGTTCGTTACTGCGGCGCACGCCTATTCGCCCTCCCGCATCGTGCTCGTCGTGGCCAGGGAGAGCCTCCAGAAAACGCAGGTGCAGGGGGACATAAAGAAGGTCAAGGACCTCTACGGGAAGGTTGCGGGCATAGAAATCGCGCAGGTGAACGGCTCGGACCTGCTTTCCACCGCGGAAGACACCGTAAAGCTGCTTGAGCGGGACGATTCCAAGAAGATTGTGAACGTGAGCGGGGGCTGGAAGCTGCTTGCGCAGGGGGTTTTGTACGGCTGCTACGCCCGGCCGGAGCTGGTTGAGAAGATAGTCTGCAACAACCTGGAGGACAACTCGCTCGTGGGACTGGCGATAATATGATGGGGTGAGTTGGATGGGACGAGTATACTCGATTGTGACTTGTAATGAAAGATCTGATGAGGCCGCTGAGGCGTGGATTAAAGAGGGGATATGCGCAGTCGGTTGGTATGATGGCATAGATTTGCAGGGAGTTAAAACGAAAGAACAGCTTGTTCAAAAACTTAAGAAGAATGGGATAAGAAAACCAAATACGAAGTCGGTAAATGAAGTCCTCCATTTTCTTGAGATAAATAAAGGTGATGTAGTTATAGCATATCAACGGAACAACACAATAGCGGCTGTCGGAGAAGTCATCTCGGATTATCATTTTAACGTAACTAACTCGGTGGGTAGCCCTGATGGATTTAATTACCAACATCAAAAGAAGGTGAAATGGCTAGATCACCCTAGAGAGTTTTCAAGACACGAATTACCCTCGCCTATAGCTGGCAGAGTAACTCTCAGGGGCAAAACGACTTTAGAAATCAAAACACAATATAATGCATTGCAGTTTCTAAAAATGGTCAGAGGTTTGATGGTTTCGGAACACGAAGGTTGTTTTAATGAGGATATGGTAAAAGCGGGCTTATCAAAGTACGTAAAAATATACTCTAACGATATGGAAACGGGCCTAAAAATAATCAAAGAGGAGAGGCATATAGATGACGAGAACAAACCAGACTTTATCGCTAAAGATAGAACCGGAAAAACGGTCATTATTGAATGTAAAGGCAACCGTGTCGGTTCAGCCGCAATCGAACAGATTCTCAGATATAAACGAAGTTATGGAAAAAATGCACGTTATTTCCTGATTGGGTTTACCTTTGATAGGCGCGCTATAGAACAAGCAAGAAAAGAGAATATCGTGGTTTACGAAGTAGATCTTAAGTTCAAGAGGATGGCTTGAATGTTGAGCCTGTCGACTGGAGATTCGAGATAACGATGGCGGGAAGATTGGCGGTGCTTTAGGGATGGAAAAGAAGGAACTCGAATTTATCATACGGCAGGGCGAAAGCCTAACTGCAGAGTTCAAGAGGAGCTTCAGCCCGAAGATTGACGAGGACATTGTCGCGTTCTCCAACTCTCGGGGCGGGAACATCCTCCTAGGGGTGCAGGATGACAAAGCCATTGCCGGGGCCGAGCTCACGAACGATCTGCGCGCCAAGACGCTCTCGCTTGCCCGGAACTGCAAGCCGTCCATCGAGGTTTCGATAAGCCAGGTGGATAAACTGGTCGTCATCTCCATTCCAGAAGGCAGTGAAAAGCCGTATTCTTGCGCCACCGGCTACTTCCGAAGGCTGGACGGAGCAACACAGAAGATGAACCGCGACGAGCTTCGGTTGATGTTTGCCAAAAACGAGGTTATGCCGTTTGAGGAGCGCCCGTCGCAGGCTTCGCTCAAGGACATATCCGGGGAGAAGGTGCGCGCATTCCTTCGCGAAGCCCACCTTCCGAAAGCGCCACGGCAGTCGCTTCTCACCAGCCTGAAGCTCTATTCCGACGGGCGGGTGAACAACGCAGGCGCGATGTTCTTCGCCAAAAACCCGCGCAATTTCATACTGCAGTGCCAGATGTCCTGCATAGCCTTCAAGGGAACCGAACAGATGGACATATACGACAGGACGGATGTGAGAGACGACCTGCTTTCGCAGTTCAACGCCGGGATATTCTTCCTGAAGAAGCACCTCAACCTCATAAGCACCATAAAAGGCGTCAACCGGGTGGATGAATACGATATCCCGCTCGATGCGCTCCGCGAGGCAGTTGCAAACGCGATAATGCACCGCGACTATTCCGTCCGCGGAACCGACCTCACGATACACGTCTTTGACGACCGGGTGGAGATAACGAACCCGTCTATTTTGCTGGCTGGCACCGACCCGCGCACTTTGGAGGGCGTGTCGATAAGGCATAACGAGATAATAGCGGACATGTTTTACAGGATGGACAAGGCTGAGCGCGCCGGAACAGGCATAATGAAGATGCGCCGGATTATGAAAAGCGCAGGGCTTGTCGCGCCGAAGCTGGTTCCCGGCCCGTTCTGCAGGATAATTTTCGAGAGGCCGGAGAAGAATGTCCCCATAAATGTCCCCATAAATGTCCCTGAAAGGCTCGCTTCAATCACTAAATTGATATCAGAAAACAACAGGATTTCCGCGCCCGAATTGTCGAAACTCCTGAACGTTACTGAAAAGACCGTCAAGCGAGACTTGCAGAAACTCAAGCGCGATGGCGTGTTGAAGCGCATCGGGCCAACAAAGGGCGGGCGTTGGGAAATAGTTAAGTTAAAGTGAAAGGGATGATTTACCAGCACCAGAAAGAGCTTCGGGAAATGGGTTATGTTGACGAGAAGTTCGAGATAACGATGGCCGGGAGATTGGCGATGTTGTGAGTGGTTTTATGGCTTTGCCCGAATCCGCGGTTGTGTTTAAAAACGATGAAACTCCTCGCGAAGGAACCGCCCAGAAACGGCATATCGAATACATATTCATAGACGAAAGCGGCGATCTGGGTGAATACGGCTCGGTCTACTTCACGATTGTGGCGCTCGCAACGCACGCCCCGGCAGTGCTTGGGAGGATAATCAAACGGGTGAGGGAAAGGAAACTGAAAAAGAAATTGAGGGAGCTTTCGGAGATAAAAGCCAACAACTCCACCGAAGCCATAAGGAAGGACGTTCTGCGGAGGCTTTCGGGCTGCGAATGCTCCATCTCCGCGGTCGCCATTCAAAAATCCAAGGTCAAGGAGAACCTGTTTAAGCACAAGGAAAAGCTTTACAATTACCTTTGCGGGTTGCTGTTTGAACACATAAGCCTGAACACTGAGGTAGTGGACATAACGGTTGACCGGAAGCACGGAAATATGCTTCTTCAGGAGGATTTCAACCGATACGTAGAGTCCAGGATAAAATCAAGAAACGCATCATTGGAGATTAGAATAAGGCATCTCGAATCCCACGCTTCAAGCGCCCTCCAGGTAGTCGATTTCGTAGCTTGGGCGGTGAACCGAAAGTTCACGCACGGCGATTCCTCGTATTACGACATCATCAAGCATAGGATAAGAAACCAGGGCAAAGAGGAGATTTGGAGATGAAAAAGAACAGCGGACCCAAAGCAGGCTTTTTGTGTGCACCATCCGGTGCACGCCACGCCTTGGACTTACCCGCTGGTATGATATGCCTCGCGCCATTTAAAAGGCTTTCCCAGGCGGGCCGGGAGAAGGTCACTGTAAAGGACACTGAAAAAGTCCCAGAAAACTTGGGCGTAAGGTTGGGTGAAAAGTTGGGATATGAACAGGAAAAAGCATACATTTATAAAGGATTCAATTAATTAATTAACGCACTAATGAAAAAACAGCATTAATTGATTAATATGATAGAGAAAAAATACAAACGCAACCTGGTGGAGCGGATACGGCCGCACCTCCCCACTTCCGATGCGCTGGTGATATATGGCGCGCGCCAGGTGGGCAAGACCACTTTAATGGAATACCTGATGGATAACGAGCTTCCGAAAGGCAACACGTTCTACATGGACCTTGAGCAAAGCGACCTTCTGGAGCTCTGCAACGGCGGGCCAGCGCAGGTTGAGCGCCACCTGCTGGAGAAGGGCGCAGACCCTTCCTCCCGCATCTTCCTGCTCATAGACGAGATTCAGTACATGGCGGACCCGTCCAAGTTCATCAAGCTCCTGCACGACCACCACAAGAACATAAAGCTGATAGCCTCCGGCTCCTCCGCGCTCGGCATGAAGCAGAAGTTCGCGCAAAGCCTGGCCGGGCGGAGCATGGAGTTCGTGCTCCATCCGCTTTCGTTTGACGAGTTTTTGCTGTTCAAGGGCAAACGTTATGTTTTGCTTCCCGAAAACGCCGAATCGGTAAACGCCGAGCTTGCGCCCCTTGCCGAGGAGTTCATACGCTTCGGCGGCTTTCCGCGCATAGTGCTTTCGCAGGACAGGAAGATGAAGAAGGACCTGCTCTGGCAGTACATCAACACCTACGTCCGCAAGGACGTGCGGGATGCCGGCAGGGTTTCTGACATCGACGCTTTCAACCGGGTGGTTTTTGCGCTTGCCGCCCAGTCCGGCTCGCTCCTGAACATCTCGCGCCTTTCCTCCGATGTCAAAATAAACCAGGTCACGCTCAACTCCTACCTCAACCTGCTTGAAGGGACCTTCATTGCGCGCCGCATGCCGCCCTATGGCAAAAGCGCTCGCGGCGAGATAGGCAAAAGCCCGAAATGCTACCTCCTTGACACCGGAATGATGCACCTTTTGTGGCTGAAGGACTTCCCCGAGGTCATCCACGGAAGCTCGTTCGAAACGTTCGTCTACCTTGAGCTTGCGATGGCGGGC
>JAPLWU010000123.1 GCA_026396425.1 Microcaldota archaeon
TTCCCTGTTCTTTCACTCGTCTTTTCTGTGCTTGAACTTGTCTGCCAGGAGCTTGTGCGCAACCCACGCGGTGGGAGAGAAAAGCGAAATCAGGGACTGCGAAGTCTCGCTCCAGAACCGGGAGGACAGGTCGCTCGCGTCGTAGAACTCCTCCTCCTCCTGCTTCCTCAAAGCATACATCTCCTCGGGAGTTCGGTCCCTCGTGTAAACGTTGGTGTAAAGCGAGGCCTGCCTGTCGTCCTCGGTGAGAAGGTCGGGCCTGATGCGCCTGAGCCCCTGCGCTGCCGAGGGGTAGAGGTGCATCGTGCCGTAGGGGTCGGTGTAGTACTGGCCGGGCAGTGGCGGCCTGCCGAGGTTCTCGTTGAAAACTTCAACGTACATCTGCCTGTTGTACGGGTACATTCCCCTCGTGAGCGTCGAATCCGTCTGGGAGCCGTCAATCCCGTAGTTGGGCAACTGGAGTTTTTTCGGGAGAACGCTTTGGGTGAATTTATACCCCAAATTCCTCATGGTTTTCGAGGCCCGGTAGAGGCCGGTCTTCCTTCCCAGCCACGAGTCTGCCATGGGCCCGACTCTCGACGGGTCGCTGAAGCCGTAGGTGCCCGGGAATAAGGCCGGGAAGAATATGGGGAACGGATATGAAGCTATGGCGGGCAAAACAGAGCCCAAAGCCTCGAACGCGCCGGATGCCCGGCCCTTTGCAGTGTGCCTCATCGGCTCGAACGGGTTGGGCGACGCTGCGGCCTTCTGGGCGGCCCTCTTCGTGGAAACAGCAATGGAAACCGCAAACGGCTGGGCGAGGTCGGCAATCCCTCCTATGAGGGCCCCGAAGGGGCCGGGGAACGCATATCTGAAGCCGCCGTGGAACTCGTATTCCAGGAATCTCCAGTCGCCGAATTTTGGCATGAACATTGGCGCGGTATCGGACTGGGCGTAGTAGGCCGAGAAGTGGACGTCCTGGCCGGCTATGCTTGAAGAGACCTGCCTCAGGCCTCGCACCGGAACCGGGCCCCAGTCGAACCACGTGTCGACCGCCTTCGCCACCTCGGCCATCTCGCGGTATTTGACCGGGTCCTCGTCCTTCATGCCCTTATCATAGTCCCTGTATGCCTTCTCGAGTTCCTTGAGATTGCTTTTGACTTCTCGCTTGGCTTCTTGCCTGGCTTCTTGCTTTATTTTAGGAATCTGCATCCTCTCATCTTCATTTGCCTTTTGTATTCTCCTGTCCATCTCGGCTTCATCTATTGCGCCTTCTTTCAGTTTCTTATTGGCTTCCTCAATCTCTTTCTCCGTCTCCATTTTCAGTTCCTTTATCCGTTCCTTTATCCGTTTCTCGATTTCTTCATCCTGCGTGAAGAAGGCCACCGAGAGCTCGTCCCTGCTCTGCCTTGGACATGCGGAGCGCGTTGGAGAGTTCCTGCGCGCGCTTCTCGTCATCGGGCGTCCATTGCTTCGGGTCCTTGCCTATGCCGTAAGGCCTGAGGTAGGTTTCAGGCATCTGGGCCCATGGCCCGGTTTCGAGCAGCTGCGCGAAAGTGAGGTCTGCGCCGGGCCTTATGCCCCTCTCGTGCAACTCCTCCATGAGCACAACCGAGGTGCGGAGGGCGCTGAGGCTCTCGTTGAGGTTTATTCCGAAGCGGTTGTAGCGGAGCACGGCGTTTATCTCGTCGTCTCCGAGCGCAGGCTCTAGCAGTTCGCCATCATCCCCGATGCGCATTTCCCCGCGCGGGCTCGGTATGCGCGAGTTGGCAACAATTTTCATCTTGTTGCTCGTGGCTCTTATCTGGCCCTCGATTGCGAGGGTTTCGAACTGCATCCTGCTCACCGGCTCTTTGTCAGCGGTGGTGTGCCAGAAGTTCTTCGCAAGAAGGCCGGATAGGTCGTTGTAACATTTCGCCTCCTCTTCCTCGCATTTCGCAGCCTCGGTTTTGTCTTTCGCCGCCAGTGCTCCGTCTTTTGCCGCGCCCGCCTTGTCGAATAGCTCCTGCAGGTAATTCTTCAAATCCTCAGGGTTCTCGAATCCCTCGACTGAGAGGTCCGGGAGTGCGTTGCTCCTGCGGGCGACCTTCTCGTTCTTGCTGCCGGGCACATATCCGGGGAGCAGGAACTCTTTTACCGTCTCCTTAAGCTCGCCGTCCTTGCCCTTCTCCTTTACCTTCTCCTTTACCGTATGGGCGCGGAGCAGGAAATCTATAAGCTCGCCCTCCTTGCCCTTCTCCTTTATCCTCCTCAGGTAGTCGACTTTGTAGAAGTCGTTGGTGTATTTGTTGGCCATCCAGGAGGCGGCCCTTTCGGGCGTCCAGCCCGCATATTCTGCGTCATCGATGCGGAGCTTCAGCTCCCTGTCGCGCATTTTCATTACTTCTGCGGGCGGCTTCCTTCTCGGGTCTATGCCGTGCGCCTGGCAGAACTTTTCGAGTATTACAACGTCGCCCTCGTCCGCCCTCACGTCAAAGTCGCCGTAACACGCGAGTTCGCCTAATTCCGAGTACTTCTCCACCTTATCCGCGAGTATTTCCCTTAGCGTCTTTGTCTCGTCGAACTCTTCAACTTTCTTGACTCCCCTAGCCCTCTCCTTCGATTTCTCCGCAGTCGTCTTCCTAATCTGGTAAATCCTGTCCTTGTCCACGGCAAGCTCGCCGCTGTTAATCATCTCGAGCACTTCCTTCAATGCCCGCACGCCGTTCTGCTCGACGAACGTCTTTAACGGGTCCGTGAGGTCCGTTTTCTTTCTCGGGTCGGGGTCGAGGGAAACCTCTTCGATTGTCCTGAAGAGCTCCTTCAGCCGCTCCTTCCTCAGTTCGGACTCGAAAATCCTTCTCGCGGTCATTTTCGCCATCGCCGGGTCGGAGTCGAGCATCCTCTCGAGAGGACGGTATCTTTCCTCGAGTTTCGTCATTTCGGTGTCCCGTTCTGCCGCTTCGATTATGACATCCGCTTCCTCCTTTGACAAAATGTTTCCTCTCGC
>JAPLWU010000062.1 GCA_026396425.1 Microcaldota archaeon
GCAGTCGGCGTTCCTGCCTGGGGAGTAACGATTATGGTGCTGGACTCGGCTATGTTGAAATCGTCGCCCACTATCACTACGCGCAGAAGGTGGCTGTCGAGCGATGCCGCGCCCGTTTTTATGGTGAACTTGACGTTCGTGACGCCCCTGGGTATAAGTACAGTCTTAGCCATGCCCTGCTGCGCCTCGAAACCGGCCGGAACTTCCAGCATCACAAGGACTTCCATGGGCTCGACTCCGGCGTACATTATCGAGGCGCTCACCTCCCCGGTGCCGCCCTGCTCGATGGACGGCACGGTTATGTCGACGATTTTTATGAGGTCCGAGTATTCGCGCGGAGCGCCGAAGTCGACCTGCCGCACGTACCAGTTCGCGTAAGTCGTGTATTCCGTAATCACGCTGCCAATCGTGTAGGTGATGGCCGCCTCCTCCTTGGGCCCAACGTCTGACAATGTCCAGTCGATGACTTTGCTCCCGCCGATTGTGCTCTCGACGCCCCGCTTGTCCTTGAAAGATATTGCAGCTCCCGTTGCCGAAAGCGCGCCTGGGATTGCCTCGCGCACATTCACGCGAGCGAAGGCGGTCCCTCCGAGGTTCCTTATCCCTATGCGGACCGTGCTCTCGCGCCCCTTGAAATCAACGCGCACCGATTTGAGGGTCACCGGGTCCGTGTACCCTTCCGCGTAACTCTTGACCCTGAGGACCATGAACTCGCGGGCGAGCACTCCCTTGCCCTGCGCCGCAATCCTCACTATGTAGTTTCCGGCCTCAGCATCTGCCGGAACCGAGACTCCGAGATTCACGTCCCTCGTCTCGTGCGGCATGAGCACGAACTGGTTGTCGCGCGGGACCACCCATCCCTCGTCCACGCCGTCGACCACGAGGCCGAGGGCGACGTTCTCCTCTCCCGTGTTCTCGATTGTGAACGTCTCTGCATCGCCTGTGCCGGCGAGCATCTCCTTCACGACCGTTCCTTTCACGAAGCGGACTATGTCGGTCGTCGGCTTTATGCTCGGCGGGAGGACCTGCGGCGGCTCCGGTTTCTTGCCGGGCTGCCCTCCTGCACCCCCTCCGGGCGGAACAGGCGGCGATGGAATCACGATGACGAAGCTGGCGCTCATGGTGTTCGTGAGATTGTCGGTATTGTAGGTCCCGTTCACATACGCGGTGTAAATTCCTGACGGGAGCGTACCGCTGCTCCATGTTTTCACGACCGACAACGTCGAAGATGGGTCGACTGCAACCGGGTCGTATGCAACCGTATCGACGACCGTGCCTCCGGCATCCCTTATTTCGGCGGTCGCGTTCACGATTGCGGAACCGGTTCCGTAATTGTTGAAAGTGACCGAGAAGTCTGCGGTTGCGCCCTGGTTTATCGATGAAGGCGTGACACTGAATTGGGTAATGTTGACCAGCGGTTGGAGGCTGGTGAAGAAGGCGCTGGTAGTCGCGGTGTCGGCCGAGGCTAGGAAAGAAAGGGCCAAAAATAAAATGATTGAAACGGCCCTTGGTTCCATTTTCCAACCCCTATGCAACGGTCACGTCCATCTGGTACAGCGGCCTCGAAACCTTGCTCATTCCGCCAGCTGGGACATATCCGTTGTGCTTCACGCTAAGCATCCACTCGAGCGACTTGTCCTCGTCGGGTGAAACGGGCACGACGCCAATCACATACCTTCCCTGCGGGGTGTTCTCCTTCACCTTGACGCTGACTTTTACCTTCTGAATCCAGTTCGAGTCCATTATCGGGAAAGTGGGCTCGATTAGGAACTGCCCGGGGTCAAAGCTGACTTCGAAGTATTCCGCGGTCTTGTTCGGGTCCTGCGTGACTGCGTATGTCCCGTTCAAATCGCTGTAGGGCATTTCCGCGGTTGCCTGGTAGGTGGTCACGACTTTAATTCCCTGGTAGGTCTGAACGAGCCAGCCCGTATAGAAGAAAGTCGCAACCGTGAATTCGCTGCCTGCGCTGGTGGTCACGCGCGTGTCAGCGGGATACGCGCCATAGCCCACCACCCCCTGCCGGCCCCTCGGAGGGTCTTTTATCAACGGCACAACACTATCGAAGGTGGGGATGAACTCGGGCTGTTTGTAATACTTTTCCTCTAGGTCGACGAGGTTCATTATTTTCCCGTAATAAACGAGGCTTCTTATTTTGTAAAGGTCCTCGGGCCACGGCGGGAGGTTCTGGAAGAATATTGCGGGGAGGTCCGTCTTCCTGACTTTCATCTCCTCTCTTGCCCTCATCTGCTCCTCGATATACTGGAGCAGTGGCTCCGTCTCGGACTCGTTCGTTTGGTTTGCCTGGCCCGTAATGTTGGTTCCTTGCCCTCCGGTCTGTTGGCCGCCACTCGGCCCCTGGCCCCCCCTGGAAGCGCAGCCGAAAAGCAATAGAAGGGCTGCGAAAACTACCAATGCGTTTATCGGCTTCATCACGCATCACCAACGTTTTGTAATCTACTCCATTCTGTTTTGCAAGCGTGGCTACACCTGTCTTTGGCAACGCCCTTCCCTGCTAGCGCTAAAATAAACGGGGATGGGGTTTAGGTCGCCAAGCTCGTGTGCGTTAGGGTCCTGCTCGTGCTCGAACCGCCAGGGTAGACGGTATAGTCGGCCCACAGCCAGACCTCCTCTGTTCCTGCGACGCTTATGTTCGCAACTGTCGCCGCCTGGGTGTCGTTCACGAAGGCGCAGTCATTGTGCCGGGCATCATAAAGTATCGACTCGTTGCACCAAGTCTGCCATGCGCTGTTGTTGAGGCCTGCCTTCACCTTGACCTGCGCCGGGAGTGCGGCACCAAACAACAGGGTTATTTTTATCCCCACGTTGCCAGTGTTGGTATAAGTGAATATGGGCACTACATCCGTCTGCGCGTCCCCTGCGTTTGTGACCGTTGCATTTATCTTCGTGGCGCTGGTATCGGTGCTATTGAACTCTATGTCTGCGGTTGGGGTTGTTGCTGCTGCCTCGCCAGGCAGGGTTATGGTGAAACTGACTGTCGAAGGAGTGTTGAAGTAGACCGTAGTTGTCGCCGCGTCGGCCCATACCAATACCGCTATCGCTGCAACCACAATAAATACGACTGCAATCCATTTTCCTTTCATGTTACCACCTTCAAGGTCGGGCAACGCCCTTTATCATTTACGAGCATGAATGCTGGCCCGCAGTTTACGGGCATGGAAGCCGCGTATTGGCCGCCTTAGGTATCCCTGTTCCTGTGTTCATGGTCGCCAACTCTATTTCTCATGCGTGGTTCTTAATGCTTTCGCAACTTTAAGCAAAGCTCGAAACTACACACCAAACGCTCTCTAACGGACGTTCTCGCGAGAACTCTGCCACCGCAAGGGACAACCCCGGGTTTGAAAGTCCTCGAAGAGTCGGGCGTAACGGCTCGAACGCCATTTATCGTGGCGGTTGATGTGAGTTCGCGACAACCTCGCTCGCCGAAGAGTCGGGCGTAACGGCTCGAACGCCATCGGGTGGCCGTGCATAACTTTTCATGGTCCATTTAACGGCAAAGGTTTCAGGTTCCGTCATATGACGTATGCGTGATGTTCCTGCTCACGTTTCCTACCGGCGCTAACATAAAATCCCCGTAAAGCCAGGCGTAGGCGTTCTGGCCCGTGGCCACGCTCGAGTTCACGACAACTTCGCTCATCGTTATTGCAGTGGAGGTCGCGCAGTCATCCACGGAGCTTTTTATCTTCAACGAATATTGCGTGGGCAGGGTCTCATTCAGTTGCACGGTCCAGTTGAGCGGAACGTTTCCGGTGTTCCAGAAATCCAGGAACGGCGTACCCGGGGTCTGGCCTTGCGGCGCGACGCAGGTCTGTTCGGCAGGCCCGCTGGTGTCCGTCGTCTCAATCCACGCTCTCGTGCATACGGAGCACAACGCGGTCGCACAGCCCTTGCTCTCGTTGCAGCCGCTGGAAGGGTAGGAAAGAGTGAAAGTAAGGGAGGAGACGGTATACACGAGCGTAACGCCAGCATCGGGCTGCGTGTAAGTCGAGATTTCATCTCCGCTCGACGTTGCAAGTCTGAACTGCCATTCCGTGGCCTCCACTGGGTTGTAACCCCGTATGTGCCAGTAATACCCGCGACATGCGCCAGCGCTTATGGTTGCGGCAGTCGAAGTTGCGCCTGTTTCGTATTCATCTGCCTCGCACACCCACGACGCATTTCCCACCGAACTGCCGGAGCCGTAGCTCCAGCCGGAAGGAATACTGTCATTCCACGTCGCGCATGGCGCGGTGCCTATGCAGCTTTGAAGCTTGAATGCCGTGCTCGCCGATGCCGCCGTCCCCGTGTTGTTTACGCGGATACCGAGTATGAAATCGACGTTTGCGGCAGGCAAGCCGTCTTCGCTTATGTCCGTGTCATCAGCGGCAATCCACGTGTCGTTCGCCCATTTCCACTGGAATGACGCAAGCGAGAGATTGGAGACGGCCGGTGGCACGTTTACAATAATCGTGCGGTTGGAGCTTGCATAGCCCTTGTTGCCCGAAGTGTCGTTCACGTGGCAGTTCCAGACGTACTGGCCATCCGAGACCCCGGTGAGGTTGAACGTCCACGAGCCGCTCGTTCCGGTGAGGTAACTAAAGTTCACTCCATCAGCTGCCCACTGGCCGGTCCTGTTCGTTAAAAGCGAGACGTTCTTCAACGCAGTGTTGTCCGTGAACGAGCAGGCGAGCGAGATGTTGCCGTCCGTGTCAGTCGAGCCGTTTTCGGGCGAGGTAAGGGTGACAACAGGGGCTTCCCTGTAGGTTGAGGTTCCGGTTTTTGTAACGACAACGTAGTAATCGTTCGCAAAAATCTTACACGTTATTGTTCCGTCTGTTGCAAAGCCCTCGGCAACGTTGGTTACGCTACAGTTCTTCCCAGTAGCCCAGTATGATCCGGGACAGCTCATGCTCCCGGAGTGGTCGGGCGAGCCCTCGCTGCTGCCTCCATCCCAGGCCTTGTAAGTTACTGTGTACATTAGTCCATCGGCATCGCTCACGATGGCGCTGCAGTTGAACGTTTGCCCGGACCAGAGGGGGTTGGGGAGGAAGCTGACCGTGCCGATGACCGGCGCGGTATTTGCGACTGGACACATCTCCGGATCCGGGTAGCATTCGTCACAGAGCGAATTGCACTGCGCCAAAGTTTCGCACATATGTACCTCCTCGCACCATGCGCAAATCCCGCCGCCACCCATGAAGCCGCAGGACTCGCAGTCACCAGCATTTAAGCAGCTGGCGGCACTGGCAAGAGGCGCAACTGCCAAAATCAGGGCTAGTGCTAATACCCAGTGAAAACGGGCGAAGGGATGCATGTTGGTCGCAATAAGGGCTTCTCAAAAGCAGTTTAAATCAGTTGTGGTAAAATGGGAATTGAGGTTATGCGCATCAAACTGCCGAAGAGGGGAAATAGGAAAGGCCTTAACGGCCGGATTTTGGTAATTGGTGGGAGCGACAGGTATTTTGGCTCTCCCGCGCTAGTGGCAATGGCGGCAATGCGAAGCGGGGCGGATTTGGCCTACATACTCGCTCCTGAATTCGTTGCCCCGACAATCGCCTCCTACTCGCCAAACTTGATTGTATGGAGCTACCCCGGAAAAAAATTGTCAAAATTGGCGAGAAAAGTGGTCGCTGAGCTCCACGACCGAGTTGACGTTTTGGTCATTGGAAATGGTTTGACGAAAGAAAAGGAAGTTTTGGCTGAAATAAAAAAAATAATCGAAACGTGGGAAAAGCCGATAATTATTGACGCGGATGCGATTGGGGTGAAAGCAAAGCCGAAATCGAAAAATGCGTTTTATACGCCGCACGCGGTGGAGTTCAAGCGGCTGACCGGCTCGCCTCCCAGCCCAAATCTCGAAAAAAGGAAAAAACAGGTTTTTGCGGCAGCGAAGAAATTGAATGCAACTATAATTCTGAAGGGCGAGGTTGATGTTGTTTCGGATGGGAGGAGAATTGCGACGAATACCACTGGAAATGTTGGGATGACTTGCGGGGGCACAGGCGACTCGCTTGCCGGAGTGTTGGCTGCTTTTGTTGCGAGAGGGATTGGACCAATCGAGGCTGCTTCCCTTTCCGCTTACGTGAATGGCCTGGCCGGGGATATCGCGCTAAAGGAGATTGGGGCCTATTCGTTGGTTGCGACTGACGTAATAGAAAAAATTCCTGCCGCGCTCCGAAAGTTAAAGTGACCCGAACAATTTGGTGAGCATAACGTGGTGAGAGGGCCACTCTGCTTGACTTCGAGAATCAGAGCGAGCGGAACCATTCGGTAAGCATAACGTGGTGCGAAGCACGCTCCTTGTCCATTTTTATTATATTCTTCGACTCGAGGCGCCCGAGCGCGAGGGCGAGGCTGGATTTTGCCATTTCTGTTTTTCTTTCGAGCGTACTCCTCTTGATTTCGCCGCCTGCGTCTATTATTGCTTCGATTAGTTTTACATCGCTTTCATTTAGGGCCTTCATCACGTTGCGCATGCCCTCGGTGACCTCGAGTTTTGGTTTTGATTTGGCGGCTGATTTCCGCCACAAGTAGAAAGCCGAAATGACTGCGAGCAGAAGGATAACAAGAACTGCAAAAAGAAGCGAGTAGTCGGTTGGTTGCTGGGTTTGCGGATTTGTTTGGGGTTGACCGGTTGGGGGCGTGATTGGCGTCTGTGAAATCGAGTAAACGAGCGAAATTGAGGCCGGGGGCGAGGAGTTGAAAAGCCAGCTTGCGGTCAGCGAGTCGTTGGTTCTGCTCAGCAAAGGCGGCGAGGGAGAGGCGGAAACGAATCTTGCATCCTGCGGGAGCGAGATTTTGACGTATGCGTCACTTATGTTTTCAGGCATTGCGAGGGAGGCGGACCATTCGGCGCCCTGCTTCCCGGTGAAGTAGTCGGTAACATACATAACGGTGCAGGGGAGGCCGCCGGAAACCGAAACGTAAAGTTCCGAGCCCTCGGTTATGTATGGCGCACCCTCGACCACCGGGTCGGAAACGTCTGCAGGGAGAAGGAGAGAAGTTTCGCCTTCGCCCGAAAGGGTAAGCACAACGAGGGAGGCGCCCGAATCGTCGACTATTATGTCATAGTTGGCGCTCACCTGCGCCGAAACTAACGGGAGCAGGATGGCAAGCACTAATACGATGAATGCGCGCATGGAATACACTCCGCAGGCCTGTTTAAAATATCTTTTCGCTAGCCGCCAACTTCGTACTGCTCCCCCTCAACCTCCATCGCGCCGTTTGCCGTGTCGGTTCCCTCGGACTCGAATTCATCGTAGATGTCCTGCGCGGCCGCCTTGCCCTTCAGGCG
>JAPLWU010000053.1 GCA_026396425.1 Microcaldota archaeon
TAAATCGTCGCCATTCACCACTTGGACGGAGCCGTTAGGGAACAGGGACGCGATGGCTCTCAGGTAACGGTTCCTTATTTCCGATGCCTGCCTGACCATCTCGCCTGTTTTCGTCACGAGGCGTTTCCTCAGGTTCCCGACCACTTCCTCTGCCACTGGGAGCAGGCTGTCGCCCGCCCTAATGGGCTTTTTTGAAAGCGGTTCGGGAATCGCGTTCACCGCCCAGTAAAGCGTCGCATCCAGCACCAGGAACCGGAAATCCGGAAATGCCTGCTGCACTCCCCTGCCCCAGCTGAAGAAGTCGAGTATGTCGAACCTCTCGCCGTATTGCGAAAGAAGCGGATTGTAGCTTACTCCCTTGTAGGTCGCGGGAATTGACGATGAACCGACCCCGGTTTTCTTATCATCCAGCTCCAGCAGCGTGTTGAAAAATTTTTTCACCTTGTAGGCTGCTGGTATTGACGATGATTCGATCCTGGTCGTCTCCAACTCCAACAATCGGTTGAAGAATTTCTTCACGGTTGGGGAAATCACGCGCTGCTGGGTTCTTTCCGGCTGGAACGTCGCCTCGAAAGCGGATAATATGCGTTTTTCGTTCTCCTCCAGCAGTCCGCAATCCCGAAATCGCTTGGCTATGTAGGCGGCGGACTTCTCGTCGCTTGCGCTTTTACTCTTGGACCCCGTGAAGGAAAGGCTGGGTTATTTCTGTCCCTGCGACTCTTCGGCCTCCGCCCACTATCTGCGCTATTCTCCTGCACGTTTCCGCGCTCGCTCCATTCCCAACTTTTTTGTTTACCGATTTGTTCATTTTCAACACCTCTCGTATTTTTTTATTGCTTACACTCCCGCTCGGAAAAACCAAAAATTCAAAAATCTCGACTGACTTTCCTGGCCCTGAAGCAGAATCAGCAATGGCTATGCGCGCGGAATCCGCATATGCAAAGCCAATCATTTGACATAGTGGGAATAATGTGGGAAAACTAATATATAAACCTTTGCTCAGAGGAGGGAGACGCGGACGCTTCGGGCCAGCTTCTTGTCGAGAAGGAGCTTCTTCAATTCGGCGCCGGTTTTTTTGCATTTTGAAATGTCAACCACTGCGCTCCAGCGGGCTTTTCTGCCCCTCTCGTCCGAAGTCGATTCGGTCCTTATGAGGTCGACTTTCTCGTTTGCGAGAAGGGCGAGTATTTTCGCGAGCGCGCCCATCTCGTCGCCCATTTCAATCTCAATGCTGGCGAGCCTGTCGCGCGATGAGGCGAACGGGGTTATTATGAGCGAGCGCTTCGAGGGGCTCACGCGTATGATGAATTTGGAATTGTCGGTTATGCCCAGTTCCTTGCGATGCTCAAGCGGAATGAGGAGCCTCCCCTTCCCGTCTATTTTCGAAATTGATTTGCGGCCCATGGAAACCGGATAAAAATACGGAGGAAAGGTATTTAAACAAGGACACGAAAGTTATTGCGACCAGTTGGGACGTAAGGCGACTGAAACGGCGACTATAACGGAGACTATAACGTTGATGGAAAGTCAGGTGATACTACATGCCACTCGGGGGAATAATTAACTGGCTAAGAAACGCGCTGTTCGGCAGGAAGAAGAGCGTGAGCCTCGGGCTTTACGGCTCGCCCAATACCGGAAAAACGACTCTCGCCAACAAAATTTGCATGGATTTCATAGGCGAGCCGATGGGCGCGGTTTCGGAAATTCCGCACGAGACGAGAACCGTGCAGAAGAAGGAGAAGGTGAGGCTGAGGTCGAACGGCAGGAGCATCGAGATGAACCTGCTCGACATGCCGGGAATTGCTTCCAAAGTCGATTACAGGGATTTCGTTTCGTACGGATTGCACGCCAAGAAGGCCAAGCAGAGGGCCAAGGAGGCAACCAGGGGGATAATCGAGGCCATAAAGTGGCTCGAGAATGTCGATGCGGCCCTCGTGGTCATGGATGCCACGCAGGACCCTTACACGCAGGTGAATCTCACAATTCTGGGGAACCTTGAGGCAAGACATATTCCCGTAATACTCGTGGCAAACAAGATTGACAAGAAGGGCGCCAGCCACAAGCGCGTGCAGGAGGCCTTCCCCCAGTACGCCACGGTCGGAGTTTCTGCCCTGAACGGGAGCAACATGGATGAATTGTACAAAGTGCTGACTGAAAGAATGTGAGAGAAAGAGGAGTCGGGTGCTCCGATGGATATAAACATCGAGTTCGTTGCTTCGTCGGCCCTCGAGCCGCTCGGTAGCGACGAGCGCTTGGAATAAATAATGATGCTCGGGGGGAAGCTGAGCGGCCTGACCGTAATCGGCCCATCGAAACTGGTTAAGAAATTGTGCCACAGCGAGTCCGGGATGCAGCTTCTCGCCTCGGCGAGTTCGGGTGACTAGATGCCACACAAGTGCGTGAGATGCGGAACAGTTTACGATGACGAGGATGTCAACACGCTGGCCGAGGGCTGCGGGTGCGGCTCAAAGGTCTTCCTTTTCATTTCGGGCGAGGAGGAAGAGAAGAAAGTGGGCGATACGGGCTGGATTGAGAAGGAGCTTGCCGGCATAACGAACGCGGGCGGGGTTGTCGTGCTGGAAGTGGAGAATGTCCGCGTTCTGCAGGATGGCGTTTTCGAGCTGGACATCTCATCGCTTGCGAAAAATCCGGTGGTAGTGAAGGACAACAACGAGGTATATTACATAAAACTGCCGGGAGCGAGGAAAACGGGCTGATTTTTTTCTTAGCTAGATAAGAAAATAAGAAAACAGGCGGAGTATGGGAAAATAAGAAAACCGAATTCGCTATTCGGATTTGGCTACACGGAATCGGATATTTTGATCGACTGCCCTATGTAGGTATCGGGATTGAAAATCTCCGAGAGTTCGTGGGCGTTGAGGTACTTCCTGATTTTCTTGTCTTCCAGAAGAACGTGCTTGAGGTGCTTCCTGCCCCTGAAGGCGCGGATGCTCGCCTCCCGTATCTTCTCGTGGGCCTCCTGCCTTCCCATGCCTTTTTTCGTGAGCTCAATCATCACGCGCTCGGCGAGTATGAGGCCGTTGGTGAGCTCGAGGTTGCGCGTTATGTTTTCCGGGAAGAACTCGAGCCCTTCAAGAATCGAAGTCATCTGCTTTAGCATGTAGTCGGTGAGTATGAACGCTTCCGGGAGGATTATGCGCTCATTGGCCGAGTTGGTGAGGTCGCGCTCGTGCTCGAGGGCGATGTTTTCGAGCCCCACCTCGAGGTCGCGGCGGACTACGCGGGCGAGACTGCAAACGCGCTCGCATTTGTGGGGATTCCTTTTTTGGGGCATGGTTGAGCTGCCGACCTGCTTGCTGCCAAATGGTTCCGCGAGCTCCATTATCTCCGTTCTCTGCAGATTGCGGATTTCCTTGGCCATTTTTTCGAGAGTGCATGCGATTAGCGCAGCGAGGAAGAGGGCTTCTGCCTCCCTGTCCCTCTGGACTATCTGGTTCGTGACTTTCGCTGCGTTTAGGCCGAGCCTGCCCATGACCAGTTCCTGCAGTTCGTATGCGTTGTCGCCGAAAGTCGCCATTGTTCCGGCAGCCCCGCTCATCTTGCCTATGTAGAGGCGCTTCCCGCTCTCGTCGATTCTTTCGAGCATGCGCGACATTTCGCTCGTCCAGAGCGCGAATTTGAGCCCGTAGGTCATGGGGACTGCATGCTGGCCGTGAGTTCTCGCAACGCAAACGGTTTTTCTGTGCTTCTTTATCAGGGCGCGCAGGGCCTCGTTGAGGTTGGCGATGCGCTTCTTGAGGAGCGCAAAGGCATCGCGAAGAACGAGTGCCGAAGCAGTATCCTCGATATCGTAGCTCGTCGCTCCGTAGTGGACGTATTTGCCCGCCTCCTTGCCAGAGGCCTCGGTGAGCGCTTTCACCATTGCCATCAAATCGTGGTGAATCTGCGATTCGATGGATTTCACGCGCGAAAGTTTGACGTGCGAGCTTGCGGACTCGATTCGTTTCGCCGCTTCTTTTGGTATTTCGCCCATCTCGGCGTGCGCCTTGGCGAGCGCAACCTCGACGGTGAGCCATGACTTGAGTTTTGACTCCTCGTCAAAAATCGCGTTCATTTCGGTAGCATACCTCTCCTCGAGCGGGCTCACGACCATGGAAACACCGAATTAACATCTCAGAATACGTTTATATTTCATGCTATTTGTCGCATAACCACCACATACGCACATCCAACGAGGCTAGCATGCGTTCACGCATAACCCATTCGGATGTGAGTATGTGACGCCCGACTCGGCTGGTATGAGGAAACGAGGTAAGACCACGCTGAGGGCGTGAATATGCGTGGTTATGTGGTGCGCCTGCCGGGGAGATGCGCCTGCGCTGAAAAAGTCGCGCCGGAGCATGGGTTTTTATTCTCCGGATGAGCATTATCGTAACGGTGTTGACATGGAGAAAACCAAAAAAGTCCAGGTTGCGGCCAGGCAGACGCGGAAGATGACCAGCTCGGACCTGGTAAACACGCCGGAGTTGGGGCTATGGTGCAGTATGGCCAAAACCAGCGGCGGGGCCTTCTCTACTTCGAACAATAACCCGGATTTCAAGTTTCTCATTGCCACCCTGATTTCCCCGAAACAGACCGCGGTCCGAATCGGCATAGGGCCGCTAAGTTACCTTAAGGACGGAAGCGGGGAGGCGTACATATCCGTAAGCAAATACAACAACCCGGTGCTTTACCGGGTGGAGGCGAAAGAGGGGGCGATAAGCAATGTGAGAAAGATGCCCGCATACTGCGAGCCTCTCGCACTTGCCCGGCTTGAAAGGGGCGACAAGCTCTCGCATGACGAGGAGAGGGCGGTTCTGACCTACTACGGGAAGGTTTTCAGCATGAATTCGGGCAACCCATTCATGAAAAAGGGCGAGGCATGGGCCATGATAGTCGCTTCGCCGAATTTCATGAAGGACGGAAGATTCGCAAACGTCCAGCCAACGAAAGCCGAGGGCGAGAATGTGAAATTTGAAATAGTTGTCCCGTTCGATGGCGGGGCGCAGACGCGCGGGGCCGCGCAGCCCAAGAAAGGAGTCTACCGCCTCTCAGTCGGCGGCGACAAGCCCTCGGCCGTCCAGCTCCCCATAACGATGGACGACAAGGAGGTTTCGGCCGCGATGGAAGCCTATGCAAAAATATTCCGGGGCGAGGGACTCAAACCGGAGGAAAAGCCCAAGCTCGAATCGAAAGAGATGTTGGCGTTCTTGCGCAATTACCTCCTTTACTTGTCGGAAAAGTATAAAACTGAGGGCTACCCGAAGCCCGAGGGATTCGACAAGCTTTACTCGCTGGTCATGTCGGAGACGCCGCGGGTTGAAGGGAAAATCAACGTTTCCAAGGAGGGAAGGCTCAAGCTCGATTTGACGGTGAAGGGCACCTATGGTATGAGCATCGTCATGGACGCAATAAAGGGCGAGATGTTGATAAAACCGCTCTGAAAGTTGGCCTGAGCCAGCCCCGGCTGGACAACAGTTTTAAATGGCCCCATGCATAGTTTTAGGAGTGGATTTGGCGGTTTTGCGAGTGTTTTGGCGATGATTTGAGAGGGATTTGATGGCAAAGCTGGCGCCCCCGAGGGGCATGAGGGATTTCCCGCCCGCGGAGATGGCGCGGAGAAAAGAAGTGGTTGCGAAGGTTGAGTCGGTCTTCGCTAGCTTCGGCTATGCGCCTTTTGATACTCCGGCTCTAGAAAGCATCGAGCTTTTGAGGGCGAAATGCGGCTCGGACGTGGAGAAGCAGATTTTCGAGACAGGAAAATTGGGGCTGAGATTCGACTTGACCGTCCCTCTTGCCCGCTTTGTCGCTTCAAATCCATCGTTGCCGAAGCCGTTCAAGCGCTACGCAATCGGGCCGGTCTGGAGGAGGGAGGAGCCCCAGAAGGGAAGGTTCAGGGAATTCCTGCAGGCCGACATCGATATTGCCGGCGGGGCGAGAGTGGAGTGCGACGCGGAACTGCTCGCCTGCTCCGATGCGGCGCTTAGGGGGCTGGGCTTCCGAGAATTCGAGATTCTCGTTAACAATAGGAAAGTTCTCGATGAAATTGCAGGGAAAATCGGAATCGAAAATGTTTCCCAGGTTTTCCGCTCGGTCGACAAGCTCCAGAAGATTGGCGAGGAAGGCGTGATTGGGGAGATGATGGGGAAGGGGATTGAGGAAAAGAAGGCGAAGAATCTGCTGGAAGCCATTTCATTCGAGGGAAAAAATGAAAAAATCCTCGAAATGCTCGAGAAAAATTACGCTTGCGAGGGAGTGGAGGAGTTGAAGAGATTGCTCGAACTCTGCGGCGCTTATGGAATGGGAAATGTCAAAATCAAACTCTCGCTTGCTCGCGGATTGGATTACTACACCGGCCCGGTTTTCGAGATTTATGCGGGCGGGGGAGTGGGGAGCATCGGAGGCGGGGGGAGATACGATAGGATGATTGACGAGCTTGGCGGCGTCCCAACCCCCATGACCGGAATCTCGCTCGGAATCGAGAGGATTATGGAACTGATTGGCGGGGAGAAAGCAGAAGCGAGACCTTCGGTTTTCGTTGCGTGCGTGAAAAGCGAGTTTTACCCTTATGCCATTTCCGTCGCGAGGGAGCTGAGGAATTCCGGCGTGACAACTCAGACCGATTTGATGGGCCGGAATTTGAGGAAGCAGTTCGAGTACGCGAACTCCCTGGGAATTTCGTTCGTTGCCGTCGTTGGCGAGAAGGAGAAGAAGGGGGGGAAATTGAATCTTAGGGATATGGCGAGCGGAAAGGAGTCGCTAGTGAGCGTGGCCGAAGCAGTAAAAAAGATAAACAATGCTGGCGGACAATCCTAAGGATGTGGTTTGATGGACGAGGAGAAGGTAAGGCATATAACCGAGAAGATTCTCAAGAACGGCGGGGTGCTCTCGCTCGTCTACTTCGACGTGCACGCCAAGTCCGAGGAGGTCGTCAAGAGCACGCTGGTGGACCTGATTGCGCGGCTCCTGAAGGAGCCCGGCGTGGTTTACGCTGTCGGAGAGATAAAGGAAACGATTGAGAGCGATGGAACGTTCTCCACTTCGTCCGAGGTGAAGGTCCTCACAGGCGATTTTGCCTCGCTCTCGCGGCTTTCGGCGAGGTACAGCCCGATTGCGGTCGAGATTCTCGAGCCCCACGAGGTGCGCCTCACGCTCGGCGAGGCGCAGAACCTCCTGCTCAGCATATCGGAGACGAGCCAGGAGTTCGCGGATTATGTAGTCAAGAAGGTCCTGAAGGGCAAGGATTTGGAGGAGCTGAACAGGAAGCTGGCGGCCCGCTCTGCCTTGGGAAAAAAGCTGTTGGAGGGTGGTTCGCATGAAGCTAGGCCTTAGCATCGGCGAAGACAGAATCAAGAGCGGGATACCCGGACTAGACGCAATGATGGAAGGCGGGTTCGTCCGCGAGAGCATCACGATTGTGGGCGGCGGGACCGGGTGCGGGAAAACCATATTCGGCGCGCAGTTCATCAACGAGGGAATCTTGAGGCACGGCGAGAACGGGCTCATGATTTCCTTCGACGAGCACAAGACGCCGTTCTACTCGCACATGAAGAGGTTCGGGTGGGATTTCGAGAAGCACGAGAGGGAGAAGAAGTTCGTTTTCATCGAGTACCCGGCCCACGAGGTGGAGCACTTCAACCAGCAGGAGGGAGTCATACGCGACCTGGTCGACAGCGTGGGGGTGGAGAGGCTCGTGATTGATTCCGCAATGGCGCTCTCGCTCATATACGAGAGCCCGCACGAGAGGATGATTGGCCTCATAAAGCTCCTCGAAGTGATTCGCTCCTGGGGCTGCGCCACGCTCATACTTTCCGAGAACCCCGAGAACACGGTCTCGGGGAAGCCGTGCTTCGAATACGGAATCGAGCACATGAGCGACGGGCTGATTCACCTCTACAACCTCCCGAGCAAGAACGAGCGCCTTCGCTACCTCGAGATAATAAAGATGAGGGGCACTAACCACACGACGGGAATGATGCCGATGAGCATGAGCCCAATCGGGATAAGCGTGCAGCCGAAAAGAAGATACGAGGACTAATGATTAATATGGAAGAGATTGACCCCTGGGGCAACGGCCTCGTGGAATACGCGAACCTGTTCAGGGAGTTCGGGATGCAGAAGATCAGCCCCGAAACAGCGAAGAGGCTGGCGAAAAGCCGGCTCTTCAGGCGCGGAATCATTTTCGCGCACCGGGATTTTGATAGGTTCATCCAGGCGCACGATAAAGGGGAGCCGGTTGCGGCAATGAGCGGGATAAAGCCCTCGGGCGAGTTCCACCTCGGAAGCAAGATGACCGCGGAAGAGCTAATTTTCATGCAGAAGGAGTTCGGCGCGAAGGTTTTCTACGCGATTGCGGATTTGGAGGCGTATGCCGATAATGGGCTGGGCCTTGCAGAAGGAGCAGAAAACGCAGTCAGCAACGTTGCCGACATGCTCGCGCTCGGCCTCGACACGAAGAATGCCTACGTATGGAGGCAGTCCAACGAGAAGAGGGTGATGAATCTCGCCTACATTTTCTCGCGCAGGACTACCCTCGCAACCTTGCAGGCGCTTTACGGCGAGAGGAACATGGGCCTTTACCTTTCGGTTCTCACGCAGGCGGGCGATATCCTGCTCCCGCAGCTCAAGGATTTTGAGGGTCCGAAGGAGGTAGTCGTGCCGGTCGGAGCGGACCAGGACCCGCACATAAGATTTACGCGCGACATCGCGCAGAAGTTCAATTCCGAATACGGATTTGTCACCCCTTGCGCCACTTACCACATGTTCTTCCGCTCGCTCAACGGGGAGACGAAGATGAGCAAGCGCGACCCCATGAATATCCTGACGCTGGCCGATGAAGGCAAGGCGCTCAAGCAGAAGCTCTCGAATACTTTCACTGGCGGGAGGGCCACTGCCGAGGAGCAGAGAAAACTGGGCGGGGAAACCGAGAAGTGCGTGATTTATGAACTTATGAAATTCCACTTCTATGAGAACGATGAAGACTTGAAGAAAATGTACGAGGACTGCAGGAGCGGAAAAATACTTTGCGGGGAGTGCAAGAAAATCAGGATTGAAAAAATAACCGAATATTTGAAGGCGCACCAGGAGAAGAAGAAAAAGATGATGGAGAAGGCGAGAAAGCTGGTCGACGGAAGCGGGGAGTAGCTACTGGTTATATGAGCTTAGGAACCGTTTCAAGAACGAATCGGATTGCGTAGGTAATATCAAACATAGCCAGATATCCTATTGCAACAAGCAAGGAGAGAAATGCCGCGAAGGAAACCAACTGCATGAATCCGCTACCATGCTCATCCCATTCATCAAGCTTGTCTTTCAAAAGAACATTTGAGGCCACAGCTAAAAGGATGAATGACCAGAGCCATGCTTCGCGCAAGAAAGTATCGGAGAATCCTTTCGGTTCAAAGAAGGCAGCGAGCAGTATATTTACCGCCAGTATCAAGGCGAATGCAAAACGATTTTTTGTATATGCCTCCATATTCATTTCGAAATTACGCGCCCATAAAGCTGCCACTAGCACCATTAGGATTGAAATAATCAGGAATATCGGCAAAAGTATCAGTATTATGATGAAGGCCATGGACGCATAAGCGAACAATGCCTGAAGTGGTTCGATATCACCCGAGATTACCCGCATGATGATTTGGACGAGAAGCACGAAAAGGGGGATTGCGAGGCAGAGTAATATGGCATTGAAAAACTGGATCCATTGCCGCTTCGTCTTCCTAACTGCCTTGTTCAATACAATCTCCTCTTGACAAACGGAATCATCGCGCAGGAGAATGCCTGCTCCGCCATTTCCTCTCTTTTGAGTCTGTATTCCGATAGGTAACCAATTGCGCCCTTCTTTTTCCCGATGTCGGGCTGGCCGGCAAGCTTTCCGAATATTTCGCTGAGAGTCCTGCCCTTTTCCAAATCGAGCATTATGGAGTCCGGAATCTCGAAGCCCATGCTGAAGCCGAAGTGCCTTTCGCTCCCGTCGAAAACGCAGCAGCACATCGTGTCGTAGCCCTTGCCTTCCGATATGAAAACTCCGCTTTCCAATCCAACTCCGAAGCTCGCCCCGCGGATGCGCCCGTATGCGTTAATTGCCCTGTTCACAGCCCCGCGCATCGTTTCGGCGTTGAAGGGCTGGCCCGAAACTAGGGAGCGCACCTTCATCCCGCGTATTTCGAATTTCCTGAAGTATTTTCCCGCGCCTTTGGCGAGCCCCTTGTGCTTTGAAGGATTTGTCGTGCCGACTGCCAGGAGGATGGGCTTTAATCTCCTTCCCTCCCCGTCAATAAGGCCCCTCCTGATTCGCTCGCAAGCAATCCTTTTCAAATCCTCCCCATACTCGATTGGAACAACGATTACGTTGAGCGATTTCAACTTCCTCTTCGCCCGGATTTCGTTTATTTTTTTCGCAATCGGCTCGGTCTCCTCGCTCACAACGATTGCCCCGACGCATTTTGCGGTTGAACTTTCACCATAAGGGTCATTCAGGGGAGTAATTCTCACCCGCGTCACATTTCCACCAAAAAATTTCTCGAGCTGTTTTTTCCTCATCGCGTATGGCCTCGGCTTGTAGATTTTCTTCGTCTTGGCGAAGCTATCGCTCGTGAGCCCTATCCATACGAATTTTCCGGCCTTTAGCGCGGTCGAAAGCAGGGAGCGATGGCCCTTGTGAATCGTGTCGAAAGTCCCTCCAACCACGACCTTGTCGTACATCAAAACACCAGCGGAAATACTATTAACCAATCCTTTTAAAATAGGTTCATGGATGAGGAGAAAAGAATCAAAGACGATATCGTGATGTTCGACAGGAACGTGCTCGATTTGGAGCTGACGCCCGACAATGCGAAGCTAATCGACATTGCAAAGCGCTACAGGATTGACGCGCAGCATTACCTCGGGAAAAAGGATTACGTAACCGCGTTCGGGTGCATAAACTACGCACACGGCCTCATCGACGCGCTGCGCAGGAAGTGGTGAAGGAATGGCCGGGAGACGGGCGCGTCCGATACGCACGAACGCGGAGGGCGCGGGGCAGACGGTCGGGAAAGGCGCGTGCTCGATACGCGGGGGCACGGAAGCCGCGAGGCGGATGAGCGAGGAAGGGAAGTGCTCGATACGCACGGGCGAAGGCGTTTTCTACAACCTTCACATGGAGCTCTGCCGCGATGTCAGTTCGCTTGCGGTCGGAGCAATCGGGGAAAGATTGGATGTTTGCGACGGGATGTGCGCGAGCGGAGTTAGGGGAATTAGATACAAAAAAGAGAATGAAAATGTGGATTCGCTCGTTCTTGTCGATTTAAGCAGGAAAGCATGCGCCCTCGCCCGCGCAAATGCGAAAAAAAATAAGATTAATGCGACCGTTCGCAATTGCGAGCTGAATTATTTCCTCGCAAACAATTTCGAATTCAATTTTATTGAGATAGACCCTTTCGGGAGCCCGCATCCATTCCTTTTTTCCGCAATTCGCTCGCTCGCAAGAAACAAAACCGCCTATCTTTCGGCAACCGCAACCGATACGGCCGTTCTGTGCGGGGCGCACCACAGGGCGTGCGTGAAAATTTACGGCGCGAGGCCGATTGACAACGAGTTCTGCCATGAAATAGGCGTAAGAATTTTGATTGCGAGAATA
Organism: Microcaldota archaeon; assembly: GCA_026396425.1. Lineage (GTDB taxonomy): Archaea > Micrarchaeota > Micrarchaeia > Burarchaeales > JAKAKT01 > JAPLWU01. Next base: position 11,624 of record JAPLWU010000053.1, read on the forward strand.
GTTCGCATCGCTTCGGCGGAAAATTTCGGAACAATTCCGCTAATTTCATTTTCGATGAGGCATTACTTCAAGATAATGTGCAGGCTGGAGGCCGGTGCCGAGAAGGCATTCGAATCCTCGAAGAGTATCGGCTACCTTTCCTACTGCCCTAAATGCCTGCATAGGCAGACCCACCCGACTCCGCATTTGCCGAAGAAATGCCCAGTCTGCAAAGCGCAGACGGACTGGGCCGGCCCGCTCTGGCTCGGAGAGTTGCACGACGCGGGAATAATCGAAAAAATGAGAAAAATGAATTCGGAAAGGAACTACAAAAATAAAACTGAACTCGCGAAACTGCTTTTCATGATGAAAAACGAGATTGGGATGCCTCCTTTCTACTTTGACATCCACGTGATTGCGAAAAAAAAGAAAATTTCGCCTCCGCCGATGGAAAAAGTAATCGAAAAGCTGCGGAAGAAGAAATTTTCGGTTGCGAGAACGCATTTCTCGCCTACTTCAATCAAGAGTGACGCGGCGACGAAAGAAGTTGGTAAGGCACTCTAGTCTATTCCCATGAATTTCTTGGCTCTACTCCCGCCTTCTTCTATGAGTTCAGAAGATTCCGTGAGTGAAATGCGTACGTAGGGCTTGGGCTTCCCCTCCCCGCGCCAGAATTCGTTTCCCGGAGTGACGGAAACGCCCTCATCTCTTGCCAGCCCGATGGCGCATTCTTTGTCATCCTTCCAGGGGCCTTCTGGCAGAGGTCCCCAGTAGTAAATCGTTGCAAAAGGTGTTCTGCCGTTTAGACCGAATGATTCGGCAGCCTTGGCTCTTCTTCCTAATTCCTCGTTTACCCGTGCCAAGTGCGTCGGCCTCAGGATTTCATCAGCGAGATACTGCGGAATGGCGGCAGAGCCCAGCTTTACGCCCAAGTCGGTTTTGAACGAATTCTTCAATCCCTCCATTTCCGCCATTCCCTCGCAATTTATGAAACAAGGTCCGCCAATCTTGTCGCCAGCCATGCCGAGTTTCTTCGAGAAGCTCCAAAGCAGGATTATCGGAACCCTGCCTCGGTCTTCGTCAGTCAACAACTCGGCGGGGTGTATGGCTTCATGGCCGTCTCTAGTAAGCCCGGCGTAAACATCGTCGGTTATCCAGAACATTTCATTGTCCCTGACGATGATCTTGGTCTCATTTAGAACTTTACGCGTGTAAATCGCGGCCGTTGGGTTGTTCGGGGTATTGGTGTATACGAATAAGG
>JAPLWU010000072.1 GCA_026396425.1 Microcaldota archaeon
ACCAGGGGGGAGGGCCGCAGTACTGTCTTGACAACGAGAGCAAGTACTGCTCGATGCACGGCATACAGGAAGTCCACGAGGATGTGCGCGAGCTTTGCATCTACAAGTACCAGAAGGAAAAGTACTGGGACTTCGTGCTCAAGGTGAACACGGCCTGCACTTCCGCCAACGTCGACTCGTGCTGGGAGGCGGTCGCCAACTCGACCGGCATCGACACCGCAAAGGTGAAGACCTGCCAGAAGGACGAGGCGATTGCTCTTCTCCAGAACGAGGTTGAGCTCAACACGAAATACGGAGTGCAGGGCTCGCCGGCTCTCGTCATAAACGGGGTCGATTACAGCGGGTCCAGGACGCCCGAGGGCTACAAGCAGGGAGTCTGCTCTGCCTTCAACAGCCCGCCGGCTGAGTGCAACCAGACCCTTTCGGGAAGCACGACCTCGACGGCAAGCGGCGGATGCGGCTAGGCGCTCTCCGCTCTTCTCTTATTTTTTGTTTTTTCTTGCTTAGTGCGAACGCGTGGCAAAGAATAATAACTTTTTAATCGGAAAGATGCGGCATGCGAAACCTGGGAGTTGCGGTAATCGACCTTAGAAACGAGACTGCCGGAATGCTTGCCAAGAAGGGCACGGCAGCGGATTACATAATCTACAACAGGAAAACCGACGACTCGGTGCTCTGCCTCTACGAGCCCTCGCTCTATCCGGATAAGCTTGCTTCGCTGCTCCACTGCCTAAATTCCTCGGATATCGCGTTGCTCGTTTTCGATGGCGTGGGCAGGGAAATCGGCGAATGCATCGTCGCTCTTGACTCGCTCGGGATGAACGGGATTTTCGTTCTCAGGGATGGAACCAGGGCTGAGCTTGCCGCAATTTCGAAAGGAACCATCATCGAAAAATATGGCGAATGCGAATATGACGCCGGGGCCTTGCTTCAGCGGCTCGATTCCATTTCTCCGCAGCGCGACAACGCGGGCCCGCTCCGGATTCCCGTCGATTCGGCATTTTCGGTCAAGAGCGTCGGGCTTGTCGTGCTCGGAATTGTCAAAAGCGGAACCGTCAAAGTGCACGACGTTCTGAAGGCCTTTCCAACCCGAAAGGAGGCCACCGTGCGCTCCATACAAGTGCAGGACAAGGACGTGCAGGAAGCGGGTGCGGGGGACAGGGCTGGCCTGTGCCTCAAGGGGGTAGAGCTCGAAGACGTGGAAAGGGGGACGGAACTCACCAACGGCGAGGGATTCGTATTTGAGGTTACAAGCGAACTCGCATGCGAGCTTGATATTACGAGGTTCCAGAAGGCGGGAATTTCCGGAAGCGAGGACGTGTTCGTTTCCTACGGGATGCAGTATGCGGCCGGGAAAGTTTCCGGCGAGGTGACGCCGGGTTCGAAAGGAAGCGTCAAAATCTCATTCGTGAAGCCATTTTCTTACAGGAAGGGCGACCCGGCGCTATTGGTCGGGGCGAACAGGGCCCTAAGGGTAATCGGGAAAATAAGGCTCTAGGCTTCATCGCGAGGCCCTAACCAACTCCCCCAGAACACGGCCGTTATTTTTTCCCGCAAAACTCAGAGCTTCTTTCTCAGCTCTTCCAGCTCTTCGTGAATGGCCTGGTTCTTCCTCAGCGGGTCCAGCTTTACCTCCCGCTCGAGTTCCTCTACCCTCCTTTTTATGTTCTGGGCCCGCCTGCCAAGGTCCTTCTTGCTTTTTCCCATCAGACCGCCTCCTTTGCCATTTCGGGAACAATTGGGGGGTCTGAATAATAATATGTTCGTTGCGGGGGCTGGCTTCCTAAAACCCCCAGACTGGCCACCTCCCGCTCCGGCAGGCATAAAAATAATCAATACTCCGCCAGCGTCTTCGTTCCGTTGCCGGTTTCGACTTTCGAGCGGACTGAAGACAGGAATTTCTTCGGCATGAACCCGCTCTTGTTGAGGAGAACAAGGCTTTGGGAAAAAAGCCAGTCATCTGGAAAATATTTCGTATATCTCTCTTGCCCTGGGATGATAAATCTCAAATAAGGCCGGCAGGAATTTGTAGAACGCAATGATCTTTACGGATTCCCGGTCCTTGCCCAGGATTATCGAGTCAATCCTCAAATCCCTCCCCAGCAGTAGCGAAATCGCCCTGTACTTGGATTCGACTTTCGGAGGATTGGTTATCGAGGGGTGCCAGAGGTTCGCATCCCCGAAACTCTCCCTAACTCCGAAAGCTACGAATCCGATGAGTATCCTTTTGTTGGTTACCGCCACGTCCCTCGGTTCATAACTCATCGAAGCCAGGCCGAACATCCTGATTACGCAAAAACATAGCGGTATCAGCACCCGTTCTCCTTCAACCTTCTCGAATTCAGGTTCTACCTTTAGTTTGAGCCCCAGCAGAGCGCCTTCCTTTCTGGCCTCCCAGTTCCTTTCCGAGAGCCTTCTCATAAGGCCGGGCCAGAAATACAAGACGAAGAAGTAAAGGAGCATTATCCCTGAAAAAACTAAAATCAAGCCGCAGGCTTGGCGATTTAGACTCGAAACGACAAAAATTCCCCCTAAGAGTACGAACAAGGGCAGGCCCAGGAGAATCTTGATGCACTCGTACTTTAACTCCGGATTCATGCAAGACTTTCCGCGTAACTCCAATAAATTAGTTTGCTATTGTCTCTTTTCCTCAACCAGCTCGAGTGGTTCCTCCCGCTTTCGTCAGGAGCTATCCAAAATCCTTCAAATTTGTGCGCTCGCAGCTCCGTTCAATGCCGGCCCTCGCAATCATCCCTATCCGTCCGTCCCCGCCAACGCTTCTTGTGCAGGAACTCGAAGTGCACGAATCGTATTTCGTCCCAGCCCCGAGCGCCTGCACTTTCGCCAAATCAACTCCGCCGAGCAATCCCTGCCCCGAAGCGGGCTTTGGCCCGAATTCCCTGCCCCCGGGCCTAGCTTGTTCGCCAATATCCGGATTCCCAACTGAATCGAAGCAGCTTCCCTCGGCCAAGTGCAGAATTTTATCGAGCGAGACCATGATTTGTCTGGCCGCCCGCGCATTCAAAAACAAAAAACCGGGGTGGCTTGCCGGTATCAGAGGTAATGTATAATAAACAAGCATTTAATAAGTACTGAATATACATATAACGACGTAGGTGGTTGTATGACTCTAAACGTGAACCTCGGCGAGCCCTACGAGGCGTTCATAAAGGGAATGATAAAGGGGGGATATGCGGGCAGCCAGACAGAGGTAATACGGCAGGCCCTGCTCATCTACAAAAAAGAGATGGAGCAGGAGGAGGAGCAGCTGGTCGCGAAAGCCGTTGCGCACGAGATTGAATTAATCAAATCCGGCAAGGCCAAGACCATACCCCTGAAGAAAATAAAGGAAGAATTCGGGCTTTGAGATGAAAATTTCGTTCTCGGAACGGGCGAGAGCCGACTTTTCGGGAATGGACGGCCAGACAAGAAAGGAGTTCTGGAAGCACATAAGCAAGTTCTCGTCGGTTACTCCCAGAAAACACCTCCGCTTCGGGCTTCCATTTTTCGTGGAGAAAGTGGGAAAGCAGGGCCGCATCGTCTTCTCCTTCGATAAAGAAGAGCTTCTGGTGGTCAGGTGCTTTACCGCGCACAAGGAATACGAGAAGTGGTACAAGGCTTTCAGGTAACCGAAATCAAATAAATGGGCGACTTCGTTTTCGAGGTCGCGAAGCGCTGCCCGCGCCTTTAAAAATCAAAAATGGGGGCGGCTTGCCGGCGATTCGGGAAAAGGCAGCGAATCCTTTTTAACCCCTGCGGGGATATAACTAGCGAGGGATATGCAGCACTCCAAGATGATCACCTCGCACTTCGAGTCGCTCGCGGATTACGGAGCTGTGGAGGATAAGGTCGTGCCGCAAAACGCAGAGCTCCATGAGCGCGTGTTTAACGAGCTCAAGACCAGGGCTCGCGGTTCTTTTAAGTTTTTGGACCTTGGCATCGGAACCGGGGCGACGGATGAGAAAATTCTCGCGCAGTTTCCAACTTCCAAGGCAGTCGGCATAGCCCTATCGAAAAAGATGCTCTCGAAGGCCATGGAAAGGCTGAAGAAGTTTGGCAATCGGGTGACGCTCATAAACGGCAACTTCGAGTCCGTCGAATTGGGCGATGGCTACGATTTTGTCATCTCCGAAGTCGCAATCCACAATTCCATCGACGAAGAAAAGATTCGGCTTTTTAAAAGAGTCTACGACTCCCTGAAAACGGGCGGCATATTCATAAACGGCGATTTTATCGCAGGAGAAGACCTCGCGAAGGATCAAAGAAACAAACAAAACTACCTGGATTTCCTAAAAACCATACTAAAGGGCGAAGAACTTGAAGCATGGGTCCTGCATGCATTCTACGAAGACAAACCCGCTGCGCTCTCGGACCAATTCAGATGGCTCGAGGAGGCGGGATTCAAAAACATTGAACGCATATGGGCAAAGGCCAACGTTGCCGTTTATACCGCCCAAAAGTGAGGAGTACCGAAAGGCGGGCGGCTTCGTTTTCGAGGTCGCGAGACGGCGAGGAGCTTAGTTTTATAATCTCATCCTACAATCTTATACCTGGGGTGGAACAATGACCGACGTTGTGAAGAGCAGCGGCTCGAAGGAGCCCTTCGACGAGAAGAAGCTGAGGCGCTCGATTGAGAAGGCAGTCATAGATTCGGGCGCGAGCGTTGAGAAAAAGAAGAAAACCATCGACAAGGTGGCCAAGGACGTGACGGACAAGGCAAGGAAGAAGGCAGTGGTCACGACAGGCATGCTCAAGTCCGACATCCTGGCGGAACTCGAACAGTTCGAGCCCCTCGTGGCCGAGGCGTGGCGCGACTTCGACAGGAAGTACAAATCCATATAAGCGCGGGCCGCTAAAACCGCGCAAGACGCCTACCTACCAATATAAAATACTATGCGGTCATATCTATTCAAGGGATTGGCCTAGTGGTCATCCCTTATAAAACAAAAACAAAGGTGAGATAGAATATGTCATTTGATGACGAAGGCGGAGATAGAGGCGGAAGAGGAGGCGGAGGCGGAAGAGGAGGCGGCGGCGGATTCAGGGGCGACAGGCCCATGTACGATGCCGTGTGCTCCGACTGTGGTCAGGAGTGCCAGGTCCCGTTCAAGCCGACCGATGGAAGGCCGGTTTACTGCCGAGACTGCTACCAAAAGCACAAGAAGTTCTAATAAGCAATCAGCGAGATTAGCTTAAACGGAATATATCCCTTTTTTTGTTATTTTTTACTTTCCCCTAGCTTCTGCCTTGCCCCGCCGGCCCTGCCCGCGGAAGGCGGTAAGCAATATAAACTCACATTCCCCACCCTTAGTGCGGTATCTATGAAAGTCGTTCTCTTTGAGGCCTCAGACAAGCTCATGCAGAAAAAGAAAAAAGAATCCGAAAATTCCGGGTTAGAAAACACGGACGACGGGGCTCAGGCCTAACGGGGGCGGGCGTATGGCTGGGGACAAAATCGCCGAAGAGATAAAAAAAATAAAATCGCGGAATGCCCGGGTGGAAAGGGACAAGGCCTGGGAGACGAGCTGGACCCGGAGAGCCCTAATCGTCCTGTTCACCTACCTCGTGATCGTGGTATTCCTCATCCAAATCCGCGACTCAAGGCCTTTCATGAACGCCCTCGTTCCAGCTTTGGCCTACCTCCTATCCACCCTCGCGGTGGGTCCCGTAAGAAATTTATGGGAGAAAAAAATCTACAAAAAATAAACTCGGAAAAGTAAAACAGGAGAAAAAGAGAAAAGAAAAAAATCCTAATCTAAGCGAGCATCCGCGCTACCGCATCCTTCGCCTTCCACGCGAATGCCCCGCAAATCACATTTTCCACGGCGAGCACGCATGCAATCGAGGCGACGGCCATCAGCGACATCCCCACAAGCAGGTCAGTCACCACGAGGTAGGGCAGCTGGATTGCGTAAGCCATCAGCACCGCCTTCACCGCGCCGTGCTTTTTCACGAAGTAGGCAGCAAAATAGCCGAGAATCGCATTCCCCCCTATTATGTAGAGGTTGTTCATGGCGAACGCGTTGTAGCTCGCCGCGAAAGCCCCGGTTGCCGCTCCCGCAAGCGGGCCGAAAAGCATCGCGCTCATGAATATGGCGGCTTGGAAGAAGTGGAATCTCACTCCGAAAGCCGGAATCACTGCGAGCGAGAGCGCGAGCGCCCCGAGGCTCAGTCCCAAATAGGCCGCAACTCGCCTGAAATTATTGAGCGGAAGAAACACGTCGTGCATAATTTCCATAATACACACCTCGCGGATTTTCAAACATAATTCCAATAACAATATTTAAACTGTTTTCGCCAAATTGCTTATTGATGCGAATGGAAATAACCTCCGAGGAGTTCATGAGGAAGCTCTCGCGCGAACTCGCCTTCAGGCGCTTCGATGTCGTAATAGGCCTTGGCAGGGGCGGCGTCATACCCGGCGCAATCTCGGCAGAGCTTATCAAAACCAACTTCGGCACGATACACTACGAGCTGTACGGAGAGGGGATGCCCCCGCCACGCATCCGCGGGACCTTGTAGATTTCTTCTGTCGCCTCGACCCACCTGTCGTATCCCGTGGAATAATCCTCCACCCAGAAATACGCCTCGCCAAGCACGGCGGAGTCGCCCATCGATGTGAAAACGACCTTCGGCTCTTGGGCCTTGCTTATCCCAGTTATCCCCTTTATCGTGGAGAGTATGACTTTTCTCGCCCTTTCCGTATCAGTTCCGTAAGCAACCCCGAACTTAACGACGAGGCGCAGCGAGTGGTCGGGCTGCACGTAATTCTTTATCTTCGTCTTGGCGAGAATCGAGTTCGGGACGGTAATCATTTCATTATTGTAAGTCCTGATGCGCGTGCTCCTCAGCCCGACGTCGGCTATCACGCCAATCTCGCCGCTGTCGAGCTCCACCTTGTCGCCCACCTTGAACGTCTTGTCGAGTATGAGCGAGACCCCGCCGAAAATGTTGGACAAACTGTCCTGCATTGCGAAAGATACGGCAAGGCCGGCGATTCCCAACCCTGCGAGGAACGGCCCGATGTCGACTCCCCAGTGCGAGAGTATGAGTATAGCCCCGAAAATCCATATGATGGCGGTCGTGGTCTTCTTCGCAATGGGCATTATCTCGTCATCAAGGGTCGACTGGGTCCTCTCGGCGAGCTTCTCGAACCCGTACTTGAAAAACACGTTGGCAATCGAAACCGCCGCGAGTACAACCACCAAATATATCAGCGTGACGATTATGTTCGAAGCCAGGCTTCCCGCCCCGCCCATACCGAGGATGCCTACGGCCCAGAGAAGGCCGAGGAGCACAATCGCCCTGAATGTCGGCTCGGGCAGCGCTTCCAATACCTTGTCATCAAGCTCCGTCTTCGTCCTCTTGGCAACGTGCCAGAAAAGCCACCTCATCGCCAATGTCGAAATGAATGCGAGCACGATTGAACCCAAAACCACCAAGACCGCTCCGGCTATGGGATTCTCGACAACCCACGCGTTCTCGCCAAGCGTAGCCTTCGCGTCGAAAATCGCCGTTGCGTTATAAGTGAAATTATCGGCCATGGCAAAACCTCCCGCTTCCTTCATTTGTATGCCCCAAATCTTTTATTAAATCTTGCCATGAAACAGGAAACAAGAAATCGGCAGGTGGCTCGCATGGAAACAAGAAAAATCGAACGCAAGGGCAAGCTCATCGATTCAGAATCCTTGCACTTCAAGTCGGGCTGCGTCGAACTCGCGCCCGGCCAGAGCATAGGCGAGCATTCCACCAAATCAGGAGAAGAAATAATTGTGATTCTCGAGGGGAAGGCGAAAGTGGTTTGCAACGGGGAAGAAAGCACGGCCGAGGCCCGCTCGCTCGTCTTAATCCCCCCGAACTCAAAGCACAACGTCACTAACATCGGCGACTCGGTCTTGAAATACGTCTACATCGTTTCGAAAAACGGCGTGCAGGGAAAATAGCAATCAGTATATGTCCGTTTCCGGTCGGCTCTCCGAAGCCCCCCGCCCTGGTTGGCCTCCCTCCAAGCCGCGGTTCTTAGCCTGCCCGCCGCCCATCTCATCCATCCTCGCGTATATCTCATCGTGCATCTTTTCTGCGTCTGAATAGGAGAGGCAGTCTACGATTACCTCGTAGCCCTCCTTTCCCGCCGTGTTTATGTTCAGCATGGCCGCCCCGAGCAGCTTGTCAATGAAGCTCCTCGTTACCGACGTATCCGTGATTCTCTGCACGTTTATCTTCTTCTCGCTGTGTGAGAGGATTCCCCTTTCCTCTATAACGTCGTCTCCGTCCATGTACAATTTCACGGAATTGCAGTAAACCACGGAGTAAGAGTATAAAACTCCCATTAAAATCAAGCTCGCAGCGAGTATTACGAAGACCGGCAAAATCAAGCCGGTGCTCAGCCCGCCGGCCAGTATGATGATGACCGCCAATAAGCACGCAATCGGAATTAGCATTGCAGTCGAATAGCGCTTTATGTAATGGATTCTTGTTTTCGGCGAAATAACATCCATCCGCCCACGCTCCTATTCACCACTTGCCCTCCCGATTATATAAATCTCTCTCCCACTCCGGCGCAGCGAAAGGTTTTTAAATGTCAATATAATATTAACATAACTGTCAGCATCATGCTGACAGATACGCCGAATCGGCAACCTCTCTCCATACATCAGCCCTTCAAAAAACACCACCCGGGAAGGAGCCCATGACGCCCTCAGTCGAATGGGCGGGCTCCTTCCTTATTTTCTTTTTTTAGCCGAGGAAGTGGCGCTCGTGCGCCGCGCGCAAAATCAGCTCCCTGAGCGCCTCCCCGTCCTCCTTTTTCGTGACGAGCTCGTATATCCTCGAGGTCGCCCTGTAGTGCTCCATATCGCGTTTTGTTCTCGCGCTGCCCACCACATCGCTTATTTTTTTGTAGAACTCGGCGTCTATCGCCTTCAAATTGTCGTCGTTCAGGAAGCGCAAGGCATAGCCGAGGTCTGCGAAAACCGACGGATACGCCCTCTCAATCGCCTCGAACTCCCTCCCGCTCAGGCAGCTCAGGCCCATCAGCTCCGGCGGGAATCCGAAGGAATAGAAGGCGGCGCAGAAGGGAATGGCGCGCGGGAGCTTGAACGGTCCCTTCCCGCGCGAGTAGCCGAAAAGCCCGATGTGGAGCTTCCTTCTCCTCCTCTGCGGAATAATCCTCACCGCAGGTACGACTACCGGGAAAAATTTCTTCATCTCCCTCGCGTAGCACAGCTTCGATTTTTCGGCTATGGCGAGCACCCTCGCCTCAGAGTCGATTTGGTGCGGCGCTCTTCGCTTATGCCTGCCCAATTTCCTTATCCCATCGCGAACGCTGTCGAGGGGGTAGTCGTATTTGAAGGCCGACTGAATCGTGAAAGTCTGAACCGAAGGGTAGCCAGTCAGCAGCCGGTTGACATTCCCAGGGTAAAGATTTCCCCTGAAGGGCGCGCTCCCGCACCCCAATATGGGCAGAATGTCTATCCCGAGTTTCTTCTCCTCGCGGTGGAGCCTGCACATGGCGACCTTGAGCATGAGAACGGTTGCAATCGAACCGTAGTTGAGCGCAGGGTCCGAGCGGGCGAACCACGCGCGCACGTAATCTCCCACCTTTTCGCGGGCTACGAAGCTCCTTATTATCTTCGGCGAGGAAAGTATGCTCTCCTCGTTCTCGAAGAGCGGTATCACGCGTATCTCTTTAGGGAAGAATTCGCCCATCCACTCGCTCTTCGAGAGCGAGCGGGCCTATCTCGATCCGAACAAATTCTTC
>JAPLWU010000151.1 GCA_026396425.1 Microcaldota archaeon
AAAGGAGAAACCCAAGAGATGATGACATGAAGCTTTTCGGCAAGTACGACATGGCGGGAGTTGTTGTAAAGGACCCGAGCATCGAGGGCTACGTATGCCTTTCGGAAGTTTCCATACCGCACACTTTCGGCAGGCACAGCAAGAAGCAGTTCGGCAAGAAGAAGGTAAACATTGTCGAAAGGCTCGTCAACAAGCTCATGAGGGGGGGAACCGGCCAGAAGACAGGCGGAAAGGTCATAAGAACCCACGGCAGGCTGCAGGGGAAGAAGTTCAAGGCCATAAAGGTGGTCGAGGAGGCATTCGAGATTGTCGCGAAGAAGACGAACGCCAACCCGGTGCAGGTTCTCGTTGATGCGCTGCAGAATACCGCCCCGAGGGAAGACACCACGAGGGTGCAGTATGGAGGGGTCTCCTACCAGGTTTCCGTCGACGTGGCGGCCGAGAGGAGGGTCGACATGGCGCTCAGGAACATCTCGATGGCGGCAATCATGGGCTCGTTCAATGACAAGAGGACTCTCGCGCAGGCGCTCGCAGACGAGATGACGCTCGCTTCTACCGGGAGCGTATCAAGCTACGCAGTGAAGAAGAGGGATGAAACCGAGAGGATGGCAAGAAGCGCGAGATAAAAAATAAAAAATGAAGCAACTCGAACGCTACTCGAGCAGGCGGACGATGCCGCGAGGATTTGGCGTCACACACCCACCACATACCCACATCCGAATGGGTTATGCGTGAACTGCATGCTCGCCGCGTTGGACGCGAGTATGTGACGCCCAACGGAGCAGGTATATGTGAGTGGAATGAAACCACGCTGAGGGCGTGATTATGCGTGGATGTGTGGTGGAGTTGGAGAGGCGCGAGATAAAAAAAATCGCGGTTGCTGCTTGATGGGTGGTTCATCATGGTTAGGAAGGAATACGTTGTCAACGAAGTCCAGAAGCTCATGTACAATCAGGAGCAGATAAGGAACATGGCCATCGTGGCCCACGTAGACCACGGGAAGACCACGCTCACGGATTCGCTTGTCGCGAGGGCGGGGCTCATCAGCCAGGAGCTCGCCGGACAACAGAGAATGCTTGACTTCGACGAACAGGAGCAGGCGAGGGGAATCACCATCAAGGCGGCTTACATTTCGCTCGGCTTCGAGTTCAGGGGAAAGGACTACCTCATCAACCTCATCGACACGCCAGGCCATGTCGATTTCGGAGGCCACGTCACGAGGGCCATGAGGGCGGTCGACGGAATCGTGCTCGTGATTGATGCTGTTGAAGGGGTTATGCCCCAGACCGAAACCGTCCTGAGGCAGTCGCTCAAGGAGAAGGCGAGGCCCACGGTTTTCATCAACAAGGTCGACAGGCTCATAAACGAGCTCAAGCTTGGCCCCGAGGAGATGCAGGCGAAGCTCACAAAAATAATAACGAATATCAACAAGCTCATAAGGAATTACGCGCCGCCCGAGTACAGGGAGGAGTGGGCCGTTTCGCCCGAGAAGGGGAACGTGGCCTTCGGGAGCGCCTACCACAGGTGGGCAATCAACGTTCCCTACATGAAGAGGTCGGGCTTCACTTTCAAGGATATTTACGAATTCTGCGCCAAGGGGAACCACAAGCCGCTCGTGGAGAAGGCGCCGATTGACGAAGTCATACTCGAGATGGCGGTCATGCACCTCCCGAACCCGCTGATTGCGCAGAAGTACAGGATTCCGGTCATATGGAAGGGCGATGCCAATTCCGACGAGGGGAAGGCGATGGCTCTCTGCGACAGGAACGGGAACCCGTGCGCCGTCATATTCGGAGTGCTCGTGGACCCGCATGCCGGAGAGGTTGGAGTGTGCCGCGTGTTTTCCGGAACGATAAAGAAGGGGACAGAGCTTTGGCTCGCCTCAAGGCACAAGGCCGAGAAAGTCCAGCAGGTCGGGGTCTACATGGGTCCGGACAGGATTCTTGTTGACGAGATTCCCGCAGGCAACATTGCCGCCATAGTCGGACTGCATGATTTGTACGTCGGGGAGACCGTAAGCGGGAAGGAGATCGAGCCTTTCGAACAGATTAAGCACTACTCTGAGCCAGTCGTCACGAAATCGATTGAGGCGAAGAACACGCGCGACCTGGTGAAGCTCATCGAGGCCCTCAGGGAGATTGCAAAGGAGGACCCGACCATAAAGATTGAGATAAAACAGGAAACGGGCGAGCACCTGATTTCGGGCATGGGGGAGCTCCACCTCGAGATTATGGAGTACAAGATAAGAAACGAGAAGAAGATTGAGATTCAGACTTCCAAGCCGATTGTGGTCTACAGGGAGACGATAAAGAGCGAGTTCGGCCCGGTGGAAGGAAAATCGCCGAACAAGCACACGAAATTCAAGGTCATCGTCTCGCCCCTCGAGCCGGAGATTTACAAGAAGATGGCAGACGGCGAGATTCCGGACGGGAAGCCAAAGGGCAAGCCGATAATTGAGAAGCTCGTAGAGGCGGGCATGGAGAGGAACGAGGCCAAGAATATCAAGGATATCTACAACCGCTGCATCCTCGTCGACGCCTCAAAGGGGGTCCAGTACCTCAACGAAGTCATGGAACTGCTCATACAGGGATTCGAGGAGGCAGTGGATTCGGGGCCGCTCGCAAGGGAGAAGATCACGGGCATAAAGGTCAAGATAATGGACGCCACGATTCACGAGGACCCCGTGCACAGGGGCCCTGCCCAGGTCATACCGGCAATAAGGAGGCCGATTTATGCCGCAATGCTCATGGCAGGCGTTTTACCAGGAGTACTGGGGCTATGAGTATCTCCCGAGGGACCTGCAGAACAAGATTGTCCGGGAAATACGCACGAGGAAGGGCGAACCGCCTGAGCCGCCCGACCCGAGGATTTTCCTCGACTAGGCGCTTTTCTTATTTTGTATTTTTTATTTCCGATATTGGTTAGGTTCTGTCAGCACTGCAGCTATCTTTAAAAAATGAACTCGCCATAATACATTACTTATTCTGAAGTTTCGATTTGGGGGGATTTGGATGACGTCAGCATGGATTAGGCAGCCTGCAAGGGCGCCTGCCGAGGGCGGTGACAAGACGCATGGGAGAATTTTCAAGCGGGGGCCTTGGAGCGGACCGCGCGAAGACCCTGATATAACGCGATTGCTGTACAAGCGAAAGGGAACGGCCATGGATATGGCAAACGCAGACGTTGAGATAATCCGAAAGGTTATGGGCAAGGACGGCGACCAGGAGAAGAAAAGAGGGATAGTGTACACCTTGATTTTGGAGGTTGAAAAGTTGGGCATGAATATGCATCCCGACGAATCGAAAGCCATTTACGTACGCCTCGCCGAAGCTTTGGCTTCGAGTAAATTCTTCGAACCTATGGTAAAGGAGGCGCTAGCCGGCAGGCGGGATTATGAAAGAAGGTTAGAGTCTTACAAATCCAGTATTGACGGGATCGGGGCAGCCAAAGCATTCAAAGCTCTCGCTGAAGCTTCCGCGGATGACGTGGCGATTTTGATGGCAATGCTGGTTAGAGGGGCTAAGAACGCATTTGACGACGCCGAGGAGTATATGGGCAAATCCAATCTTTACGAGTTGGTTTTTGGGTTCGCGCATGTCTTGTTAAATCATGAGGGCAGGGCACATGCACGCCAAGTAAGAGAATCCGAATTGGGCCCGAAAATAAGGGATTTCCTGAGATCCGAGCAATAGCTTTTAATCCCGCCAACTCGAAACTAAAGACATGGGCGACGGGCGCGAGGAGGGCGGGGATTATTTTTGTGCGGGCGAGACGCAGGAAGTAGGCCTACTCGCTCTTTCCACCGTACCAGCGCACGTATTGCTTATGGTTGCCCACGAAATGGATTCTTTTTGCTCCAGCGGCCTTGTCCTCGATGTAGGCTATCCTGTAGCCGCCGGTTTCTTCCACCATATACTTTGAGGAATGCAGCCCCCTGCCTTTCAAAAGAAGCTTCATCTGCTCGAATTTTTTGAGTATCCTCTGTTGCACGCTCTTGTCGAAATCCTTGAAATATTCATCCCAGCCTGGCTTGAACTCCAGTTTCCACTTGGCCTCCAATGAATTCACCTGTATTTGGAAAGGGCTTCTTTCTCTGAAAGATACTTCTGCCTGGACTCCTCCATCTGCTTTTCCTCGCGCTCGAGCCTCTTCGCGGCAAGCTCCTCCTCAACGTCCTTTATCAAGCTGTACTCCTTGTTGAGGGAGAAGATGCCCATCCTGAGCGCGTCGGTTTTGGAGCGCGCCAGCCCCACCTCAACCGCCCGCTCGAGTATTATTTCTGGAAGCCCTTCGAACTGCAACGTTGTTCGCATGCAATCACCCTCTGTTTACATGCTATTAATGCGTTAAATGACTATATAATGCTTTCCATGGCCAACGCTCGGGTGGCGGAATATTCTAAGTCGGAAGTGGGTTCTTCTTTCGCGCGCGAGACTGCGAAAAGCCGGGAAGGAGTAGTTATTATTTCCCTATGCTCTCGCACCTGAGCTCGAATGATTTTTCCTCGCGCTTTTCTATCGCGCCGTCCTTGCCGAAGCCGTAAATGACGAGCTTTATATCGTAAATTCCCGGGTAGGATTTGGGCCCCGAGTATATCTTGCACCTGCCCTGCCTCGTCTCGTTCGGGGTGATTATCCCGATTCGAAGCCGTCCGCGCTGGAGCGGCTTGTCCGGAGCCAGCGAGACCGGGTCCGGAACGATTACGTCGCACTCCGTCCACACGGACCCGTGACTATTATTCTCGACGCCTACGGTGAGCTCGACCTCGTTCCTCGAATAGGCGAGGAGGCGGATGGGGTAGAACTGCGGCGAAACGCGGAAAGACATACGGAGGTTTATCGCAGTCTGAATTTAAATCCTTTGTCAAAACGAAAATAAGGCCGAACGATTGGGAAAGAGTTATAAATCTGAATCGGTTTGAGAAGAAGTGATGTGCTGCGTCGGGCGTTGGTGTGTGGTCACATAACCACGTCCAACACGATTTGCGCTGTGGCGCGAATGTGTCCCATTTGGGTCGCGCCCAAATAGGGAAATGGCGGGCTTGTGTCCGATGTATGAACCACGCTCGGGCGTGAGTATGTGGTGATTACTGTGGCCGAGAAAAATGTTGCAAAGGAAAGCGAACCGGATTCGAAGAGAATGCAGATGATAGCAACTGCGTTCATAATAATTTGCCTAGTTTTCTTTATTTGGATTTTCGTGAGGCAGTATGCCGCAGGGCTTGGCACGGGGCTGGTGGGCGGCGGAGCTCCGCAGGCGCCTAGCGCGGGCAACAACAACAGCAAGCCGGGCAACGTGAGCGCGGGAGGAGGAGAGCTGCAGGTGCCAAGCGGAAACGGGGGAAACGCGAGCAACGGAAGCGCTGGAGGACAGACGCTATCACCTCTTGAGGCATGCCTCCAGAATTTGGGGATTACGCGCGGGGCGGTTGTTTTCATTCATACTAACACATGCCCCCACTGCACCACCATGAAGCCGATTGTCGAAAAGCTCGTTGGCGAGGGGTATGATTTCGTTTATGCGGAATACTACGACCCAGCTGCCGCGCCAGTGCGCGATTGCCTTGCCCAATATCGCAGCGGCTATGTCCCGCAGTTCATTTGCGCCTATACTGGGGATGAGATTACTGGCGAAGCTTCAGAGCAGGAGTTGAGGAATTTCGCCGAAGCGTGCAGGAGTTGAGGGCGATGGTTGGCGGGAGGCTGCTTTCACTTGCGCTTTTCCTTTTCGTTATTTTACTTTTCGGATGCACCGGCGGACCGGCGGCTTGCCCGCAATGCGGAGCGAATGAAACGACGCCCGGGCATTCGCCTGCCGAGGTTTCGCAGGCCATGTCGCGCTACCTGACCGAATATTACGGATTGTGGAGCAACCAGCCCGAAACGCCAGCCTACAAAGACGGCGTGTGGAACTCGAGAGTCACGATTTTCACGGATTCCGGAGGGATAATGACCCTCGACGTGTATTTCTACGACGGGAATTTGAGCGTTCAGAAGATGACGCAGAGGATAGTGCTGCTCGAAGAGAAGAAAGGAATCGTCCAGATGCCGGGCAAGGTCTCATGCTCCGAGGGCAAAGTGAAAGTCGTTGAATTCGGGAACCCGTACTGCGTCGACTGCATAAACCTCAGGTCCGGCCTGGCGAGCTTCAGGAAAAGCTTCGAGGACGGGATTGACTACGAATATGCGGTTCTGCATGACTATTCGGACGAAATTTTCGCGAAATACGGGGACGACAACGCCACTCTCGCTTCTAAATATTACCTTTGCGCGCAGAACTTCAGCAAGCT
>JAPLWU010000015.1 GCA_026396425.1 Microcaldota archaeon
AGCGCTGAGGAAGCGGCGAAAATTCTGCCCGAAGTGAGAAAAATCCTGTTCCTTGGCGACATACTGGTTTCGTACGGCGATTTCCTCAAGTCGAACAGCACGCTCCTGCCCTGCGGGTATTGCGAGGAGAGGTGGGAGCTCGAGCTCGCGAAGGCGAGCGGGGGGAAGCACGCGAAAGTGAACCACGCCGAGCTGACCGCCGAGGAGGCGTTCAAGATTTCCGAGTCGCATTCGGTTCCGCTCCACCCGAAGTATACTTACCCGTGGAACGACATATCGCCCGAGCAGATGCAGGCTCTCGCGCGCTGGCTTGCCGGGGGGAAATTGAAATACGACTGGTTCAAGCTGCGCGAGCTTTCAATCGAGGCCGCTCCGGAGAAAACGATTCTCGAGGAGCTCTGCATTCCGCACGCGGTGAGGGGGTCGGAGGTAGTCCTGTCGGGCGACCATGCGCACGCGCTGCTCCGCTCGCTCGGAATGCTGAAGGGGAAGGCGGTTACGCTTGAGAAATTCGAAAAGGAGTTCAATGCCGGGGTCAAGCCTGTCGAACTTGCCTCAAAATTGGCGGGCGTGCGGGTAATGCAGAAGGCTCCCGTTTACATAGGCTCGCGGATGGGGAGGCCCGAGAAGGCCCGCGAGAGGAGGATGAAGCCCGCTCCTCATGTGCTTTTCCCAATCGGCTCTGCGGGCGGGAAGCTGAGGAGCATAACCAAGGCCTACAAGTTCGCAAAGGAGAGGAGGCACGAGGGCATGGAGGTCATGGAGGAGGTCGCGCGCCTGCGCTGCCCTTCGTGCGGGGTTGTCGGGATACTGAACAAGTGCCCGTCCTGCGGTGCCCGCACTATCCTGCAGAGGACGTGCTCCAAATGCGGGAGGCCGGCAGACGGCGAAACGTGCCCGTGCGGCGGAACGGCGTATCCGTACGATACGAGGCCGGTCGATTTGCCGGGAATCATGGACAGGGCCTCGGAGCGCGTGGGCCACATGCCCGTGGAATTAAAGGGAGTGAAGGGCATGACGAGCGCGGCGAAAATACCCGAGCCGCTCGAGAAGGGCCTGCTGAGGGAGAAGCACGGCGTATTCGTTTTCAAGGACGGCACCGCGAGGTTCGACGCCACCGACATGACGATAACCCACTTCTACCCGCGCGAGATTGGCGTGACGGTTGAAAAATTGCGCGAGCTCGGCTACGCGAAGGATTTCGAGGGGAAGGAGCTCGCATCGCCGGACCAGCTTCTTGAGCTGAAGCCGCAGGATTTGCTCCTGTCCGAAAACGGCGCGGATTACATCTCGAAAGTCGCGAAATTCGTTGACGATGAACTCGTCTACCTGTACGGGCTCTCGCCGTTCTACAACATAAAATCGAGGGAGGGGTTGCTGGGGCAGCTCGTTGTCGGGCTTTCGCCCCACACCTCGGCGGGAGTGCTCGCGCGCATCATCGGCTTCACGAAGGCGCATGTCGGCTATGCTCACCCCTATTTCCACGCGGCGAAGAGGAGGAACTGCGATGGGGACGAGGACGCGATTATGCTGCTGATGGACGCGCTGCTCAACTTCTCGCGCGCTTTCCTGCCCGCAAGCAGGGGCGGCCAGATGGACGCCGCGCTCGTGCTCTCCACCATAATCGACCCCAAGGAGGTGGATGACGAAGTTCACGCAATGGAAGTGTGCTCTTCCTATCCTCTCGAGCTCTACGAGGCGGCGGACAACTTCTCGAGCCCGGGCGAGATAAAGCTCGAGAAAGTCGGCGACAGGCTGGGAACGCCCGGCCAGTATTCGGGGCTGATGTTCACGCACAGGGCCTCGTCCATACACGACGGACCGGTAATGACGAGGTATGTCGAGCTGAAGACCATGAAGGAGAAGATAGCTGCGCAGTTCGCCCTATGCGCGAAAATACGCGCAGTCGACGTCAAGGATGCGGCCGAGCGGGTGGTGCTCCAGCACTTCATTCCCGACCTTTATGGAAATCTCCGCTCGTTCTCGCGCCAGGTCTTCAGGTGCGTCAACTGCAACTCGAAATACAGGAGAGTTCCGCTCAGGGGAAAATGCACAAGGTGCGGGGGGAAGCTCCTGCTCACCATAAACAAGGGGGGAATCGAGAAATACCTCAAGATTTCGCAGGAGATGGTGGCGCAGTACGAGCTGCCCGACTACCTGAAGCAGAGGCTCGCGCTCCTCGAGGTGGAGATTGCATCCGTTTTCGAAGACGAAACGAGCAAGCAATTCAATTTGAGCGAGTTCATGTAGACGCGGATGCCGCTCACATAACAAAATTTGTTGGTTAACTTAGAGTTTATCCGGAACGAAGAATTGATGCACGCGGAAGACGGCTTCTAACCTGAAGATCATTCGCGCATGTTCCGCAGAATACGCGCCTCGACTCCGCCCTCGCGTTAGCTCTGTTTATCCAGTCACGAGGAACCGCAAGGCCCTGCTGCATGGCGCATTCGTTTGGGCAATGGCCTCCCAAGCTTTTGACTAGGCCGGACCTGTTTTGGTTGGGCAGACCGAATAAATGACCGATTTCGTGATAGGTTTCTTGTTTGATGCATTCCTGAGTAAGCACGCCAAAACCCCTGAAGCGGACGACGGAGATTATGGTGGCGGTTGCCAATGCCGCGCCAACCACGAAATTCGTGTTTCCGAGGTATAAGTCATTCCCGGTAATCAGAACATCGAAATGACGCGTCTGCGCCTGGTTCGGGTCTTTAAGAATGGCGGAGAGCACTGGCCAGACATTGACCTGGCGTCTTTGCGGGTTATCGCCAATTTTGATGTACCAATCGACGCTGCCATGGGGCATAAGCTGGCCGTTTTGGAAATAGTCCCGCTGTCTCCAAACGCCGAAGTCATGAACTGCTATTCTCGCCTGTGCCAGCGCTACGACCTCCCGAACCGCGCATACAGCAGAACCATACTCGCTATCGCTCACATTCGAAGTCCTCATTACATAGAGGTCCTCTGGTAGCGTTTGGATATGCTCGAACTTGCCCCCCATGTGGTATTTATGGTTTCCGGGGTATAAAAGCATACGCATTCTCGACGGGGAGGCATACCATTTTAAACCCTCCGTTCGTTATACTTCACGGGGAGGAATTTTGAGGTGGGGATTATGGCTAAGAAAAAAGAAGAGCACAATGCATCGGCAGGCAAGGAATTCGTTTTTGTCAGGCCGGGCCAGGGAGTTGCGGCAAAGGCACGCAATCTGTCCGAGTTCAGGGACTGCATAGCGAAGGTTCCGCTCGAGTCGCTCCTTTACCACGCCAACGGCGGGCACTTCAAGGGCTGGCTGGAATTCATTGGCCAGAAGGGCCTTGCCGAAAAGGTCGCCGGAGTAAAAGGGAATGACGAGGGAGTCAGGGGAAAACTCCTGAGTTTGCTGTAAACCGGCCGTATTGTCTCTTTTTCATCGTTTTGTTTCGTGTTTCACTAAAGCATAAACTGCCAGGGCAATGACTGCTACAAGTCCAAATGCAAGCAAATACTGGTTGGAGAGCGAGCCGCCAGCATATGCAACTTGGGTCGGTCTCGTTGGCCTTGGGGACGACGGGCAGGCACCGCAATCCTGCGGGCAGGTCTTGCAAGTTTCCTGCCCGTTGCACCACGTATCCCCGCATCTTACGGGTAAAACTTCAAACTGCACGTTGAAGTTATTGTTCATTTCGTCTTTCTCCACGATACTCCAACCAGAATCTGCCTGTATACTCAACCACGGGGTTGCAGTAGTTACTTTCAGAGCATACGGAGGCACTGCATAACTCTGTCCTAGAATCAGCCCGGGAACGCCATATGTTTGCGAAGTGGATCCGGATACTATCGCTAGATCTGACGGCGGGGCATCCTTTAGCCCGATGTTCTTGACAACTGGTGATATTGTTATCTGCTGCCCATCATATACACTTGCGGTTTTATTCCCCCATTGGTCAATCATTATCGGGATTTTGTTTCCCCGCTGGTCCTCTATTTCCGTCGAGGATATGGTTAGGTCGGGTAGTATGGTTATTAGTGACTTTGAGAGAAGATTATTTGTTTCATCCACTTCCGGTAGGGAGTTAGTCCAATCCGCAATAGCAGTTATTGTATGATTCCATGGGGAAGTTGTGACACTCCATGGAGGGTATTGCGTAGGAGAGAATCTCTCGCCAGGCGCAAGTCTGGGGATTTTCGATGAATAAATTACTCGGGAGTCTATTTTCAGCAGAAGTAGGTAAGAACCAGATTGCGACTGAGGCGAAATGCCCGGGCCGTTGTTCTTTACAACAGGGGAGATATTGACTTGCTGTCCAACCTCGGCCTGTGCTATTGGAGTTCCACTCATGTCCGTTATGCCTATTGATTCTACTGTTAAGTCTGGTAGTATTACGTCAAGCACTGCTGTTAGATGGTTATTGGTCTCATTCGGTTCTTTCATCTCATTATGGCTGTCTGCGTATGCATATATTGTCTGCCTGGACTTGTTGTCGGCATCTCCGCTAGCATTGAAATAAACGTATAATGTGTATGTCTCCCCGGGCCGTAATCCGGGCGCATGTTCCTCGAGCAAGGTTTTCTCGTCGTCGTGAATTTTGACATAAGAGGGCGGCGCGGCCTCGGTACCGATGTTTTCGACAACCGCGGTTACGTTTACCCTATCAAGATAATTCGCTTGTGTAATGCGATTCCCGGCTTCATCCGTGAAGTAGATG
Organism: Microcaldota archaeon; assembly: GCA_026396425.1. Lineage (GTDB taxonomy): Archaea > Micrarchaeota > Micrarchaeia > Burarchaeales > JAKAKT01 > JAPLWU01. The sequence continues at coordinate 4,689 of JAPLWU010000015.1, forward strand.
CTGTCTACTGCCAAATCGGCCTGGGTAGGAACTGCAATATCCGCATAATCGGCATGACCATATCCTATATTGTACCCCAGGAAGTCACATCCAGTCGCGGTGTCATAATCAAACTTGAAGTAACCCCCATCAGCTGGATTTGGCCAGTTTGTGCCCCAGCTGTTCCTTAGAATCCAGTATCTCCC
>JAPLWU010000070.1 GCA_026396425.1 Microcaldota archaeon
TAGTACCTGATGTGGCCCATGTCGCCGTACTCGACAGTGTCGGTGACGTAGTCGGCGCGGAGGTAGCCGCCGCCGATGAAGTTGCCGCTTATGTTCGTGTCGTTGAACCTGAGGTCTATGCGCGTGACGTTGCCCCTTGACACGTTGCCAATGCACGCGGCGCCTTGCGCCGAGTCGCCCGCAATGCTCCACGCGTCCGCGCGGAATCTCTCGTTCGTCGCGTTGAACTCGCCGCAGAACGTTCCGTTCACGAAAAGGCTCACGTTCGCGCCGAGGTTGGCCTCGAAGTATATTTTCTTTACTTCCGCGTCATCAGGAACTCCGCGCAGGTAGACCGTGATGTTCCCCTGGCCAACGAAGCCGCCGAAGAAAACGTATTTCGAGTCCTGCTTGCCGAATATGTTGCTCAGGTATGCCTTCGCGATGTAGCCCACGTGGGGCTGGCCTTTTGAGTAGCCGGAAACCTGCCTCCTGCTGACGACCGTCATGAAACTGCTGCCGTGCGGCTCGGTGCCGAAGACGGGGTCGCCGTCTATCCTGATTTGCCAGTCGTAATTCCCGAACATGCTGCCTGCGGTCCTGTTCCCGAATATGTTGCTGGTTATGTTCGAGACGAGCCCCCTGCTCAGCGAAGTGTTGGCTGCCCACAGGGCGCCGAACATGTCGATGATGTTGGCGTTCATGTCGCTCGAGTTGATGAGATTTTGCTCGTAGATGGCCCTGACTTCGGGCTGGTCGCGGATGTCCCAAACGTTCGCGTAATAGAGGACGCCTATCGCGTCCTCGGAGGCGAACCTCATGCCCTCGTGGATTAATTCGGCTGAAACGGTTTCAATCGTGACGAGGGTGAAAACGGACAGGACAGTGATGACTACCAAAAGAGCGTACACTGAGTCGAGTGTAAAAAATATTCCGCGCTTCATTTCCAAACAACCAGGTTGAGGTTTATTATCTGCCTGTCCTCGCCCTCGAGGAGCACCATGCGCCTGACATTGACGGCTTCCTCGGCGTCAACGGGCTCCTCGCCGAAGACGACGCGCTCGCCGACGAGGTTGAGCGCCTCGTCGATTGTCTGCCCGCCGTCGAATGAGGCGAGGGGGTCAAGCGTTCCAATGTAATACACTGTGCCCCAGCCGTAGCCCCACTTGCAGAACAGGCAGCGCGTATGATCCGTCTGGTTGGCCACGTAGGTCTTTATCTCGGCGTCCCCGGCCTCCTGGTAGACGTACCAGTTGACCACCTCGCTCGCGTGCAGCTGCGGGTTGGCCGCAGGTTTCACGTACCTGAAAAGGTAGTCCTCCTCGACGAGGTCGAAGTCCGCAGCTAGCGCGTGCCTGTCCATGTGGACCGAGAAGTTGTAGTCCACCACGTTGTTGCCCGCGGTCGGGGAGTTGGATTTCACGACGAGGATGCCGCCCCTGTTGAGGAATTCCTGCAGGCCGGTTATGTTGAGCCAAGAATTGGGCAGGTTGGGCTCCTCTATTATAATAGTCCTGTACTGCGTCTGGTTGTTTATTGTGAAGTTAAACATCTGCTCGGAAGTAAAGCCCTCGGTGAACGCGCTGTAGTAATACCTCCCGTCGTAATCGGTCATGTCGAAAGTCGCGCCGGTGTTCGCGTCGTAGAAATCGTAAACGGCTCCCGAGCCGTTGAGGTATTCGAGAATCCTGATGTTGGCCGGGCCGTTAGAGTTTGCGTAATACGCAATCGGGCTCCTCACGATTCCGGTCGTGACGTTGTAGCCGAGATAGTCGTAGGCCGTCAGGTAGACCTCGTAGTTGGCGAGCCGCATCTTGCTCTTGGTTTCGATATACCGCGGAACGTCGTTGTCCAAATCTATGAATACCGAGACTTTCTTCAGGTCAAGAACGTGCTCGTCCTTCGCGAGGCCTATCGCGCCGACCGAGCCTATGTCGTTGAGGTCGCTGAGGTTCTCCCAGTTGTCGGGATTCCCCGCGCTCCTTATGAGCGCATCCGAAACGGACATGGATATGGACTGCATGTCGCGCCTTCTCTCGACATCCTGGACCTGCGAGTCTATGTTGGTCCATATGGTTATGATTGTGAGCAGGAGAGCAACGAAAACCGCGAGGCTCAGCATGAAGTCCGTTGTCAGAAGCTGCCCCTTCCTGTTCGCGGAGCAGGACCTTATTGCTTTATTTGACAAATCCAATCACCCCGCCAGTGTTCCTTATCTGGTTGCTGCCTTTCGTCAGGTTGCCGACCCCGGTCACGTTTGAAGTGAGGATTGGCGTTATGTGGTCGCCGCCGTCCCACGAGACCCTGGCGAACTGCTCCCACGTCGAGACGTTCACCGTGTAGTTGGCATTGCCGGCGAGGAACTGCGGTAGCGAGAAGTTGTGGGAATAGCCGTCGCCAACGATGACGGCGGTGTTTATCTCAGTCGAGACGAGCTCGGCCACGCGCTTGCCGTCCATGCTGAGCCGCTGGTAGTAGATGAACTCGCTCCTGTTCCTCTCTATGATGGAAACTATGGCGAATATTACGATGAGGACCCCGACGAGCACGAACATCTCGACCGCGACCTGGCCCATTTTCGAACCGCGCTTCGTCATTGCCTGCCCTTTTTTCAAGCGAGTCACCCCTCGGTGATGTTCACCATGTTGAGGCCCCCGACGCGGACTGCCTCGACCGAGATTTTGTGGGTCCCGCCAACCTTGCCCCCGGTTTCAAAGCTTCCGTCGCTCGTCAGGGGCCCGAGCGTTTCGGCGTAAACGTCGGTCGTGCCGCCGTAGGTGTAAACCCTTATGGTTATCTCCCTTCCGGATATCATTATGTTGTCAACGGTGTCGGGCATCGTGATGTAGACCGAGAATTTGGCCGGCGGCCCCTGCACGTATACGGCGTCTGCCGCCTCGGCAATCTTCGTCACCGCGTGCTTGGCATAGGCCACCCTGAGCTCGGTGGTCGTGCTGCCTATCGTGAAAGTAGTCTGGGCCCAGAGCACGAGGAGGACTACGAGCATGAAGCCGATGATTATTATGTACTCGGTTGTGATTTGGCCCCTCCGCATCATGTTTTGAGATTCTCGCAGTACGTTTATATTATTATGCCCGAAAGAGAAAACGACGTGGATTGGATGGTTGAAAGAAACGAAAAAATCATCACTGGTGGTTCGAGTACTCGCGAAACAATCGGCCCGAGCGAAAGAAATGGAAAAATCATGGCTGGCGACTCGAGGGTTCGCGAAATCGCGTTTGGTGGTGCGAGGACACGCGGAACAGTCGGCTCGGACGCAGGAAACGAAAAAATAATGGTTTGTGGTTCGAGGGCTCGCGAAAACATTGTTGGTGGCTCGAGGGCTCGCGAAAACGAAAATGATGCTGGCGAAAATAATGAAAAATTCGTGGAGCTGGCCCTCGGACTTGGCGCGGATGAGGCGGAGATTTTCTTCTCGTCCGGTTTCGGATACTCAATCTCGTCGCGCGGGAGAAGCATACACTCGAAAAGCTCGTCGTTCTCGGGCGGATGGGGGGTGCGCGTGCTGAAAAAAGGGAAGCTCGGGTTTTCCTATTTCATCCGCAAGCCGGACGCGGAAAAGGCCGCATCGACCGCGATTTCAATCGCGAAATTCTCGCCGCTTACGCCATTCTCTTTTCCTTCCGCCCAGGCCTATCGGGATGCCTCTTCCTTCGATCCGCAAATCGCGGGGCTGACTCCGGACTCCGCATCGCAAATGTTCGCGAAGGCCCTGCGCTCGTTCCCGCCCGCCTCGAAGCCAACGGAATGCGCCCTCGGCTGGGGCGAAGGGCATATGGCGCTGGCAAACTCGAACGGGCTGCACGCCGAGGAGCGCTCCACCTCCATTTCGTTTTACGCGCAGGCCGAATCCGACGGGGCGGCGGGCTACTGCTCCCAATCCTCGCAGAAGATTTTCGGGCTTGAGCCGATTGCTGGGAGGGCGGGCTCGTTGGCAGTGCAGATGCGCTCGCCCGCAAAGCAGGAGCAGGGAAAGGAGCACGTCATATTCGAGAGGGACGCGCTCCATTCGCTTATCTCTTCCTTCCTGATTCCGGCGCTCGATGGCGACTCTGCAAGGAGGAAAACGACAAAACTCCACTCCTCGCTCGACGTGCAGATTGCCTCGCCCGAACTCACTCTCGCTGACGACCCGCTCTCCGAAGGGGTTGACCGGTGCGCATTCGACGGCGAGGGAATCGCGTCAAAACCAAAAAAACTAATCGAGAATGGCGTTCTCGCAAATTTCCTTTTCGACTTGAGGACTGCTTCCCTCGCTCCAAAACAGCTTAGGCCGTCTCCGGGCGCGGCCTCGAGGCCGGGCTTTTCCTCGCAGGTTTCGCCTTCGCCATCAAACACCGTAATAGCGGAGGGAAAAATCGGGAATCTCGCCGGCGAGCATGCGAGCTGCCTGCGCGTGCTTTCTTTTTTCGGCTCGCACACGGCCAACGTTTTTTCAGGCGACTTTTCGGTTTCGGTCGACATCGGGTTCCAGCTGAGAAAAGGCGAAACCGTTGGGGCCGCAAGAGGATTCATTATTTCGGGCAACATTTTTGAGCTTATAAAAAATATTGAAATCGAGAAACGGGCCTCGCTCATTTACGACCTCACTTCTCCGAGGATTGGCGCAGAGCTGACGATTTCCGCATGAGCTGGCAAACGCGCAATTGCTTCGCCGAGTATTGATGTCGGGTTGATTGTTTCAGCGTGAGCGAGCTAGAGCGCAAATGTCGAGGCGGCATACTTTATTATTATTTCCCGCCAAATCCCTTGCGTGAAGAATTACAAGACTACTGCGGACATAGAAGTTCCCGGCAAAATCATAGACCAGATAGTGGGCCAGGACAGGGCTGTCGGCATCGTGAGAAAGGCCGCGAAGCAGAGGCGCAACATACTGCTAATCGGAACGCCCGGCACCGGGAAGAGCATGCTCGCCCAGGGGATGGCCGAACTCATGCCAACCGAGGAATTGGAGGACATTCTCGTTTATCCCAATGAAATAGATGAAAACAATCCCGAGGTAAGGGTTGTCAAAACGTATCCGCCCAACGAGAAGGGGAAGGAAGGGGCAAAGGAAAAGGGCAAGAACGATGGGAAGGACAAAACGAAAGTTGGCCAACAACTGCCGCCAGGGCAGGAGAATGCCGGGCAGGCGCAGCAGACCGGGCAGGGGCCCGGGAGGGTTGGCCAGGGAAGGCGCATACTCAACGAGGCGCGCATGAGGGGGCGAATGCGGGGTGGCGGGCAGGGCAACGGCTCGCTCATGCTCATGATGCTCATGGTTTTCGTTCTCATGGCCCTCTCGTTCTCGGGCTATCTCCAGGGCGAGATGATGTGGGTCGTAGCCGCCGCGGTTCTCGGGATTTTCATACTCGCGTCCTCCTGGGGCCTCGCCTCGCAGATAACTAGGAGAGGCGGCGGGTTCGAGCAGTCGGAGCCGAAGCTAATCGTGGACAATTCGGGCAACGAAATGGCGCCCTTCATCGACGCGACGGGCTCGAAGGCAGGCGCGCTTTTCGGAGACGTGAAGCACGACCCGCTGCAGTCTTTCATGCCTAACTCACGCATATACATGACCAGCGCCGGCAGAGGCATACCAACGACGTTCGCCTCGCTCTGGAAGCAGATGCAGCTCAAATACCCCGGGCTGGTGAAAAAGGAGGAAAACGGATACGAATACATTGAAGTCCCGAAAGACGAGGAGCTTTACGTGCTGACGATGCAAAACGGGAATCTCGAGCCGACCAGCGTTCTCTCGCTCAACAGGAGGAGTTATGCGGGAAAAATAGTTTCACTCACCACCGATTCCACCACTATTGCTACCACTCCCGAGCACAAGATTGCCACTGAAAACGGCGGGAACGAAATATCCTCGGTTTCCGAGGGCGACGAGGTTTATTCGATATAGTTTTTGATTGACGGACATGGCGAGCGGGGGAATTTGCTCCATATAATTTTTTGGGGGGAAGAGGCGAACTAATGCTCTGGGCGGACAAATACGCGCCGAGAAGGCTCTCGCAGATTGTCGGAAATTCCGATTTGGTAGAGGAGGTCAGGCGATGGGCGCTTGACTGGGAGAGGGGGGTGAGGGGCCAGCCGATTCTCCTGTCGGGCCCGCCCGGCACGGGCAAGACGAGCATACCGCTGGCGCTTGCCGAGGAGATGGGGTGGGAACTGCTCCAGACGAACGCGAGCGACATCAGGAACGAGAAGTCGGTCGAGCGCATTTCCGGAATGGCCGCTTGCACCGCGTCCCTTTCCGGCAACAGGAAGCTCATACTGCTCGACGAGGCAGACGGGCTCTCAAGGGGGGACAGGGGAGGCGCCTCCGCAATCTACGAGATGATAAAGTCGGCGCAGCAGCCAATCATAATAACCGCCAACGATGAATACGCCGGCGGGCTCGCGACGCTGAGAACTTCGAGCAAGAGCCTCAAGCTCAGGCGCGTGAATTCGCGCTCGATTGCGGCGCATCTCAAGAAAATAGCTGCGAGCGAAGGCGTGGCGCTCGGTGATGAAGCCGCATCCTCCATAGCCGAGGAGAGCAACGGGGACATGCGCTCGGCCATAACCGACTTGCAGTGCCTCGCTTCTGGAAAGAAAGAGTTGAACTCCGCAAACATTGGCTACCGCGATAGGGAAATTGGGATTTTCGATGCGGTTCGCGAGGTTTTCAAGGCGAATGATTTCGAGACTGCCCGCCGCGCATCGCGGGGGGTGGAAGTCGACAGGGACATGTTCTTCAACTGGATTGACGAGAACGTGGCAGCGGAGTACACGCGGCCCGAGGACATGGCAAGGGCGTACGACATGCTCTCCCGCGCAGACATTTTCCGCGGGAGGATTATGAGGAAGCAGTATTGGGGCCTTCTCAGGTATTTCGGCGACCTCTCGACCGCGGGCGTGGCGCTCGCAAAGGAGGAGCCCTACCACAAGTTCGTCAAGTATAATTTTCCTTCCATAATTCGCAAGCTTTCCGCCTCGCGCGCCCGCCGCCAGAAGACGAAGGAAGTGCTGCTGAAAATCGGCGCGGTCCTCCACGAGTCCTCGCGCGATTCCGCCATTTACCTCCCGCTCGTGAAGGAGCTTCTGAAAAAAGACGAATCGGGCGCGCTGGCGCGGCGTTTCAAGTTCACCGGCGAGGACGCCGCATTCATGCTCGGAAAAAGGCCGTCAGCGAAAGGGGCAGCCGGGGAAAAGCCGGCCAAGGGCAGGAAGAAGGGTTAATATTCTACTTTCGGCATAATAAATGCAGGTGATTTGATGTTCGTGTTGCAAGTGAGGGTGGGAACGAAGCAGGCGTATCCGAGGATCGACGAGCTAAAAGCGATCAAGGCGGAGGCGAGGATCGACAACCTAAAAGCGACCATACCGAAAAAGAACTTCGACCTGAAAAAGGCGCTGGCCAGCGCGCCCGCGAAGGACAGGGAATACGTGAAGGGCCTGCAGAAAAGGCACAGGCTCACCGACCAGCGTGCCTACAGCCTTTACCTCTCATACCGCGCCGGGATAGGCAAGAATGACGTCGAGCAGCTCGCGGAGTTGAGGGGCGACACGACGTTTTTGGGAAAGAAGAGGGGATATGAGCTGACCGTCGGCGAGGAAAAGACGCTCATAAAGTTGAGGGACGAGCTCAACGCGCAGGGGCTTTTCAGGGACGACCCGCTGGACATGAGGAGGATGCTTTACACGATTCAGCGGAACTTTAGCGATTATCCGACTGTCATCAAAAACGCCGTTGATGGCGCCGAAACAAAAGAATCGAAAGCGAAGTGGGAGCGCATCCGGGCGGTCTGCGAGGCATTCAGCAACCTTCCGGAAGAGAAATTAGACCCCATATACGCCAAGCTCTAGCCCGCCGGCTTATTTTCTTTTTCTTATAGCCTGCTGGCGCATTTTCTTTTTCAGAGCCCAATTTCGAGCGCAACGACAGGATGCTCGATTGAGAAGTTAAGCAGCACCTGCGGGTGAATCTCGCCCATAATTCCTTTTTCCTTTCCGTTAACGAATATCGCGGCGCACCTTCCGTTTATGAAAGACGGATGCTCAGTTTTCCTCAACTCGACTTTGGTTCCGGCCCCTTCGCCCAATCCCGCCCCGAGGTCCAGTTCGGCCTTCAATTCCTCGAAAACCGCCTTTATCTGCTCGAATCCCGCGCGGGAGTCGGTGATTACTGCGCACAATTTCCTTTTCTGCACGCCGCCGTTTTCGCGCTCATCATGCCCTTCTTCATCGCGCCCGCCTTCGCCGGCCCCGCCTTCAATGCACTCGCCAATCTCGAAAATCCTCTGCGGCATCTTCTCGTTCCGGTTGTCGAAAACATTCCGCAGAAGGGAGGGGAGCAGCCACGTCCTCACCATGCTGAAGTCCTGCGTGAGGGGGTTGAGCATCCTCTCCCCGCCCTTGTTATCCAAATTCATCTTCGCGAAATTGCTTTTCGGGTTCGTGAGCGTGAAATTCACCGCTTCCTGGAAACCCATTCCGACCATCAATTCGGCGACGGGATCATTGGTTTTGGCTTCGCCGATGGTAGCGAGCGAGGGAAGGGTCGGTTCGAAATTATTGTAGCCATACGCTATCGCGGCATCCTCGGCCAAATCCACCCAGTGCATCACGTCGCTCCTGTAAGGCGGAACCAGGACTTTCATGGCTCCGTTTTTTTTCTTCTCAACGGAATGGCCCATCCTCTTCAGCAATTTGGCCATCTCGGATTCGCCAATCTCGGTGCCGAGTAGCTTGTTTATGTCCCGGCAAGCAACAGTCATCTCCGAGCCCGTTAATTTTGGCATGATTTCGCCGGCAACTTCAACCGAGTAGAGTTCACCTCCGCGGTCGGCCAGCATGCAGGCCAGAATGTTGAGCGCAATCTCCACCGCTTCCTTGCTCGTTCCGGTCACATCGAGGAAAAGATTTTTCGTTTTTTCATCCACGCGGGTGAGTTCCCCATTGATTATTGGCGGGAACGAAAGCACGTTTTCGTTCTTGTCGACTATCACCGGGTACAGCTTTTTTTCGCGGACGATGTGCGCATACTCCTTTCCCTTCGGGTGCCTCTCCAAAATCTGCTCCAAATCCAGTTTCTCACCCATGTCAAGGGGAACAAAAGAAATTGAGCGCGGCTCGACCGCCTTGTAAGTGAAGGGTGGCTCGACCGCGTCGAGATTGTGGATTCCTATTGCGACTTTTCTTCGCCCTCGGCCGTGCGTATCGTGGAGCTTCTCCTGCACCTGCATGAGCGAGCGTATGAGCGCATCGTTGATTTTTACCCCCTTCACGATTCCAGCGCCGATGTAGGGCCTTACGTTCTTCACGCTCCTGTCGACGATTAGCTTCGCATCGCTTTTCTTCACTTCGTACTTGTTCGCCTTTCCACTAACAAAACTGGCTATTGCGCGGGCCATGCCTTCAACGCCGAACAGGTCGATGCGATTGGGGGTTATGTCCGCTATTATGCCGTTTTCGGTAACCTCGTCGACCGGCATTCCCAGCGCCTCGATTGCCTCCCGCGCCTTCTCGGCGCTCATCTTCACTCCGGAAAGCGAGCACAATTCTTCAATGCAATATGTTACGGATGCCAAATCAATCAACCGGGTTTCGCTCGCACGGGCACAATTTCTTTTATTTCGTTTGTTTGATTCATTCAATCAACCGCATTTTTTCGCAATCGCGAGACTCGAGCGCGAACATTTTTTTCATTTGTTTTTTGTTTTTTTTTGACATTTTTTTTATTTTTCGTTTGTTTGATTCTTCTCAATCTCCTATTTTGTCGTTCCTCAGCCAGCCCAAATCGTTCCTGTAAATCTCGCGCATGTCGTTGATTCCCTTGGCGAGCATGAGCGGCCTCTCGAGGCTGAGGCCCCACGCGAGTACGGGGTATTTTCCGCAAAGCGGGATGCATACCTCGGGCCTGAATATGCCGGCGCCGCCGAGCTCGAGCCACGCCTTCTTCTCCTCGAAATAAACCTCGACCTCGAGGCTCGGCTCCGTATAGGGGAAATAGCTTGGCCTGAAGCGGATTTTCTCGAATCCCAGTTTGGAGTAGAAGGTTTTGAGGCAGCCCAGCAGGTCGCGGAAAGTCGCGTTCTCCCAGACGACTATACCCTCGACCTGGTGGAATTCCGCAAGGTGCTTGTAGTCGGTCGCCTCGTTCCTGTAAACCCGGCCGATTGAGAAATATTTCGAGGGCTTCCCCTTTCCGGCTGCAACGTATCTTGCAGAAACAGCGGTGGTATGCGTTCTCAATACCCTCCTCCCGGCCTCTTTCGCGCTCCATTCATAGTGCCATCCGCTTTCGTGCGCCTTTTTTATTTTTTCCACGAGACTTTTTTCGGGCAAGCATGCCTTTCCCGGCAGATAGAAGGTATCGGCCATGTCGCGGGCAGGGTGGTCCTGTGGCTGGAAAAGGGCGTCGAAGTTCCAGAACGCGCTCTCGGCAATCTCCCCGTCCATCTCCTCGAAACCCATTTCCGAGAATATTGTTTTTATTTTGAGCATGAGCCTTGCGAGCGGGTGGCGCCTTCCGGCAAATGAACGGGAGACCGTGGCGCCGACGTCATATCCCGAAAATTTTGATTTTTCCCATGCGTTGCCGACAATCACTTCGCGGGTCAGCTCGCCTATCTCGTCTCCCGCCCCTTCGAGCATCTGTTTTCCCTTCGCGGTTATTTCGGCCGAATAATTTTTGCGAACCTTGAGCTCCACGCTCCCCCTTTTTATCAGTTCGTTCGAAACCGCCGTGGCATTCCCCCCTGCAACTTTCGCAAGTTCCTTTCTCATCGCATATTCGCGCGGTTCGCCGACAACCTCGGGGCCGCTCTTCCCGAATTTGACCCATCCATTCTTCACTGCCCACGGAATGCCGATTTTTCTCTCCTCCCCGTCAAGCTTCGCCATCCCGCCCGCCCTCAATTTCGCGACCGCGCGCTCCTCGGGAAATCCTTCATCAAGAAATTTTTTGCCCTCGCCGGTAAGAGCATAGCTCTCGCTCTCCTTCGCCTCTATTTTTACCGCGCCAACCTCGCCCATGGCCATGCACGCGCTCCCAACGGCATCAATATTAAGGCCCGCCTTTTTCGAAATCTGTCCGAAAGAGGAGCTGCCTGACCTTAGGGCGGCCAAAACGAGTTTCCAGTTGGCGTGCATCCAATCAACGACTCCAAAATACTCAAGCGACTCGAACCGCCCGCGAACTCGAGCGAGTTTTCTTTATTTTTATTTTTTTCCTTATTTTATTTTTTCTACTCCTTCTTCCTTGTCCCGAGGACTATCACGGTTATTACGAAAACCACGAACAATATCGCGACCGCGAGGCCCTGGGGCGAGTAGAGCAGGCCGACGACCTGGCGCTGGAGGGAGACGAAGAAGTCCATGACCTCCTGGCTGAGCGGCTCCTCGGTCTGGAATTCGAGTTGGAAAGCGGCAAGCGTAGTCCTACCCTTCCACATGAGCTCATCGGCGCCGTAGATGGGCAGCCTCGAGTCAGCGAGGTTCTCCGGCTTGGGGCTGAGCTTCGTTATGACCGCATCGCTGGGCAGGAACATGACGAGTTCGGTGTTCTCGTCAAGCACTATCTCGCCGGTGGCCGTTGCCTCGAAGGACAGGGCGTCTCTGTTGAGCGTGTAGTTGGTCGTCCTCGGCTTGTGCGCGTCGAGCGTGAAGAGCCCGCTGCCGTTCTTGCCGCTGATTGGCGTGACGATGTAGGTGATTCTCAAAGTGCCGTAGCACGTCTGGCACACGAGCTCGTGTGTATCCGGCGAGATTTGGCACTGGCTGCACGTGTCGAGGGGCTGGGCCCTTATCACGACTTCGTTTATGTCCACCTCGTCCCTGTTGAAGTGGTAGCGGATTCCAAGGCCTGTGGCCGCCTTCCAGCCGGATATGTCGTTGGCCTTGGCCATGGCCGTGTTATATATGACTGAGTTCCCCTCGTCGATGAACATCCGGAGGTCCTCCTGCACCACGGCCGTGCCGTCGGACTTCACGTCAATCACAACGTCGAGGTGGGTCTGCCTGAAGTCCGCGAACGCGGCCGAGGCGAGCAGCAGAATCGGGAGAAGAAAGGCCAGTCTCATGGTCTGAATTAGGGAGAACATATATATTTAAATTCCCCCATTCATTCCGTGGGAGCATGGGTTTCATACGCTACATAGGCCACTCGTCCTTCGAGCTCCAGCTTGAAGACAAGGTGGTTTGCATAGACCCTTTCTTCTCTGACATGATTGGCGGCCAGCCAAGGCTTGAGGAAGCCGCCGGAGGCCCCGAGGACATCATAGATTTGGATTTCCTTTTCATAACCCACGAGCACCGGGACCACTTCGAGAAGGAGACGGTCGAGAGCCTCGCGAGGAGAACAAAGGCGAAGGTCATCGCCCCGAAAACCGTGCTCTGCAACGTGGAAATCCCGGAGCACCAGAAGGTCGACGTGCAAACGGGCGACCGGTTCGAGATTGAGGGCCTGGAGGTCGAGGTGACGAAAGCCGTCCACCCGCAATCGTCATATCCCGTCGGCTATGTTATCGGGGAGAACGGGAAGAGCGCCTACCACGCGGGCGACACTTACGAGTTCAGGGAAATGCTCGAAATAAAGGCCGACTGGGGGTTCATTCCCATAGGCGGCTCGTTCACAATGGACCCGCTCGCTGCGCTCAAGGCGTGCGGCGAATTGAGGATAAAATACGCCGTACCGATACATTATAATACCTACTCCCGTATAAAACAAACTACCGTCGAGTTCACGAGCAGCATCAGGGGCCCGAAGCCCGTCGTGATGCGGCCCGGCCAGACGGTTCGCATATGAGGTGGTTCGATTGATAACTGGCGGAAGAATAACTTCGGTTGAGGCGAAAAGGGACAAGGACGGTCCCTCAAAGGGGCTTAGCATCAACATCACGGTAGACAACGTGAAGGCGGAGGGCGAGAACGTCGATGTTGCTTACACCTACTCGGTCGATTACACCGGCGGGGTCGGCTCGCTCATGATGAAGGGCAACCTGTATTCCAGCGAGAAGAACGCCAGCGAGATTGTGAAGATGTGGGAGAAGGACAAGAAGCTCCCTGACGAGTTCGCGGAAGTCGTGCTCAATGCGGTCAACTACGTCTGCGGGACGAACGGAACGCTCGTTTCGACCCCGCTCAACCTCTCGCCGCCAATGGCCCCCCCAAGGATAAACCTTGGAAAGGGAGGACTTGGCCCTGCGCCAAGCGCGAAGAGATAGGATGTTCGGACTCTTCAAGCCCCCTGGAAAAATTGAAATCCAGACCGACAGGATGAGCTACTCTTTCGGCGAGACGATTAGGGGGAAGGCAATACTCACTATGGATAGCCCGAAAAAGGCCAAGGCTGTGAGATTAACTTTTTTTGCAGAAAGGGAAGTCCCTTATAATGACTCGAAGGGAAATCGGAGCACCAGAAAACAGAACGTTTATTCATACGCCTGCGACTTGGACGGCGAGCGCGAGTACTCGGGCTCGAAAGAATATGAATTCGAGGTGAAGATTCCGGCCCAGCAGGAGATGAAGATGCCGGAAGGAATGCTCGGCCAGGTTGCGGGAGTTGCAATTGCCGCCGCACAAATGACAGGCATGGCTCCTGGCCCGGTCCGCTGGTTCCTCAACGTCTCTCTCGACATCCCGAATGCCGGGGACGTTTCTAAGCAGATTCAGATAAACCTCGTCTAGCCGAGCCTCTTTTTGGCCTTTATTTTGGCTCCTGCCCCTCACACGCAGAGCTCCATCCCGTCAAAAGCCACCTGCGAGTTTTTGAAAACCGCCTTTGCCTGCTTTTCGAGCTCTTCGTTTTTTTTGTAGCGCGTGCTTATGTGCGTCAGTATTAATTTTTTCACTCCGGCCTTCTTGGCGCTGGCCGCGGCATCGGCCACGGTGGAATGGAATTTCTCGGCCGCCTCGCCCCTCATCTCCTCCCCGAAAGTTCCATCGTGTATGAGCAAATCAGCATGTTCCGCCGCATCCTCGACTTCCCGGCATGCCATGGTATCGCCGGTATAGGCGATTTTCCTTCCCTTTTTCGGCTTGCTCACGCTCTCGTAAGTGATTGTTTTCTTGCCCACGGCTATGCTCCCGTTTCTTTCCAGTTCCCCGAACATCTTGCCGCTTATGCCGAGCTTTCTTGCTTTTTTCTCGTCGAAATTCCTGCGCGCATCCTCCTCGAAAACATAGCCGAGGCTGCCGCGCGAGTGGCGCGTATCGAATGCCCTGACGATGAAGCCGTTTCCCCTGTAAATGAAGCTTGAGTCAATGTCTCTCGCAACAATAAAAGAGGCATCGATGCGCGAACAGAATTCCTCCGTCCCGGGCGGGCCGAATATGTAGAGCGGCTCGCGCCTCTCGGCGAATTTCAGGGTCTCGCACATGCCGGGAAGGCCCAGCACGTGGTCCGCGTGAAGATGGGTGATGAAGATGCACTTCGCCTTCGAGTAGCTGATTTTGTATCTCATCATCTGCCTCTGGGTGCCCTCGCCGCAGTCGAAGAGGTAGACGCCTCCCTCGTGCCTGAGCGCCACGGCGCTGAGGCCCCTTTCAACGCTCGGGACGGAGCCGCCCGTGCCGAGCATCACGATTCGAATCACGCTCAATATTTTGGGGATAGGATTTAAAATGTGAGGCGGCAATAGCCTGTCGAACAATGCATTGCCGCACCGGCGGCTCGCAAAGCGTCGCTCGCATTGCGAAAAGCCGCTCGAGAGTATGCCGCCTCGAGCGACGCTTTGCGTCGCGCGCCCCGAAGGCGCGTTCGGCCGGCCATCGAGGGCCGGCCTCGGGCCCGAACACAACGCGCCGCCTAACGGGTGGCGTTCGCCCGCGACAATGGCGGAACTGGGCGGTGCGTTGTGGCCCTCGCCGCTGATTGGTGGCGGCAATAGCAGGTCGTTCAAAACATGCGAATGGAGTTGGTGTTGGTATGGACAAACTACTCAAGGAACTTTCAGAGGCGTTCGGAATCCCGGGGTTCGAGAGCGAGGCGGCCAAAATAGTCGAGAGGGAGCTCCGCAAGTCGTGCGACTCGGTCGCCATCGACAGGATGGGCAACGTGGTAGGCAGGAAGGGGAGGGGCGCGCACCCGGTGATGATTGGCGCCCACATGGACGAGATAGGCCTCATGGTGAAGGTCGTAACCGAAAAGGGCTTCATACGGTTCATAAAGATGGGCGGAATCGACAACCGGACCCTGCTCAACCAGCGCGTTGTCCTGTATGGGAACAGGGGCAAGGTCTACGGCGTCATCGGCTCCAAGCCGCCGCACATGCTCAAGGACGAGGAAATGAAGAAGACCATTGAGCACAAGGACATGTTCATCGATATTGGCGCGAGGAACGCGAAAGAGGTCGAGAAGATGGGAATCCGGGTGGGCGACCCGGTCAACTTCGAGATTGAGGCGAGAGACCTTCAGAACGGGATGATAACCGGCAAGGCGCTCGACAACAGGCTGGGCTGCTACGTGATGCTGAAAGCGGCCGAGAAGCTCAACGGCAACTTCCTTTTCGTGGGAACCGTGCAGGAGGAGGTCTCGACCACGGGCAAGGGCGCCATGGTTTCGGCCTACGCGCACGAGCCGAGCCACTTCATAGCCGCGGACACGGCAATAGCCACTGACCATCCCGAATGCTCTGCCGACGATGGGCCGATCAAGCTGGGCGGCGGTCCGGCGCTGGGGCTCGTGGAGTGGGGCGGAAGGGGCAACCTCGCGGACAGGAGGACGGTCAACCACATGATTTCAGTAGCGAGAGCAGCCAAGATTCCCTACCAGCTCGAGGCAGTGGAAGGGGGGGCAACGGACGCGGCGCACGTCTTCAACGTAAAAACGGGGATTCCCTCGCTCGCAGTGTGCGTGCCGACCCGCTACATACACAGCGCCGTCTCGGTTGCGAGCGAAAGGGACATTGCCAACACAATCAACCTTCTTGTGAAAGCCCTCGGAAAGGGAATGCCCTAAAAATGCACAAATAATTACTCGCCTCGAAATTCGGGAGCGAAAAATACGGAGGATTGGCCGGAGCCAATCCCTCCCAAGCCCGAAGAGCGAAAATTGGTGATGTTTTGAATTCAATCCACCCCAAGTCCGAAGTCGATTCGAGAGCAAAGTTAGGGAAAAATGTTACCGTCTGCGCTTTCGCGGTAATAAAAGCGGACGAGGGCGAAATCGAGATTGGCGAGAATTCGAGCATCCAGGAAACCTGCGTTCTGCACGGCCCTGGCGTGAGAATAGGCAGGAACGTCACGGTTGGCCATGGGGCAATAGTCCACGGGGCGAGGGTTGGCGACAATGTTCTGGTTGGGATGGGCGCAATCCTCATGGATGGTGCGGAAATCGGCGACTGGTGCATAATCGCAGCGGGTTCGCTCGTGCCTCCCAACTCTAAAATTCCCCCAAACAGCGTGGTCATGGGCTCGCCCGCCAAGATTATTCGAGAAACGAGCGAGAAGGACAAACGACTGATAGTAGAATCGTACGAGAACTATTTGAGGAAGATGAAGAAGAGAGGGTAAGCGAACATTTTCTATTCTTTTTTGATTTTGGCTCCTTCCAGCTCTTGCGCATAGACTTTCGCAATCGCCCTTGCCGCCTTGTTGACCATGAGCCTTACTAGTTCATCGGCCAGGCCCATGGAAAGCGGAAAAAAGTTCCTATTTTTAAGTTTCCTCTCGATTTCAGCCATTTCTTTTTTTGTGGGGCGGATTACCGCGGCCACGTCTTCTTTCGGGATTTCATCATGGACGTATTTTGGGAACCCGTATAGGATTTTCAATCCGCGCCGCAGATAGTCACTCCCTTGTGCGCGGTCATAACCGCCCCTATATGCGAGGCCTCGCCTCTTGAGAATCATAATCGCCGGGTAGTCGAGTGTTTTCCAATCGCGCCAATGCTCCATGTCTTTATTCGAAGAAATTGCGGCGCTCGACAGAAGGGTAGCTCGAAGTTCCCTTATTAGTTCGCGATTGCTACGAATTTCGTGCGGCCAGCGCGCTTGCCACATGTAGATGCCACGGCCGTGCGGGTGCCTTATCCTCCCCTCATTTTTTGCTTGGTTAGGCTCGGCAAGACAGGTCGCACGGATGGCGAGGCCCAAGTCCGGGTCCTGCAGTGCAGTGCCAAGCCTGCGCAGGCCAATCAACGACGCCTTTTTCGCAAGTTTCTGCTCCTTTTGCATATTTCAATAATTATGCCTTTTCCCGTATTAAAACCAGCCGGTCAGTCTTTGCCCAGAGGGCATGGGAAAAGGTTAAATACAGGGGCGGAATAATTAATACCGGTGAGGTGGTTATGTGGCTCGCGCTAAGAAGAAGGTCAAAAA
Organism: Microcaldota archaeon; assembly: GCA_026396425.1. Taxonomy (GTDB): domain Archaea; phylum Micrarchaeota; class Micrarchaeia; order Burarchaeales; family JAKAKT01; genus JAPLWU01. The sequence continues at coordinate 17,289 of JAPLWU010000070.1, forward strand.
GACAGTTGTGAAGAATGCAAAGGGTACGGGCGCCTTCCCGGAATTCGTCGAGGCGAAATACTCCCGAAGTTCGCACATGAGTGCGGACAGGGAGAAGCTCGCAGAGCAGTTCACGGCCGGCGGAGTCGTGCTCGCGCTCCTGCTCATGATTATAGGGGTAGTAATATCCCCGAGCCTCCCGATGGTCGGGGCGCTCATGGCAACCCTGAGCTTCCTGTCATTCATGGGAGCGTTCATGGCAAAGGAAACGCTCTAATTCTTTTCTTTTTCATTGTTACGCATGCTCGACAAGTTTCTGTCAGTTGCAGGCAGGGCCGGGGGATACCTGGAATTCCGGCTTGTCAGCGGGCCGTTCAGCCAGGTGCAGTTGAAGGACGGCGAGTTCAGGATAACTTCTAACGAGAGCTTCGGCTTCTCCGTGCGCGCGCTTGCCAACGGCTCCTGGGGCTTCGCTTCTTCCAATAAGGAGAAGGATCTGGAGGAATGCGTGGAAAGGGCGGTCTCGCTCGCCAAATTGTCAAAGGGAAGTTCGAAGCTCTCGGAACAAAAAGCGCATACCGGGTCTGTTCGCGCAGTTCACCAGCAGGATTCATCAAAAATTGAAATTGCCGTGAAAGTGGAGGACCTGGCCGAGCTTGAGAAGTCGATGAGGGCGGCCGGAAGCAACAGCACGGCGATAAATTACGTGGACTGGAACCTCAAAACCGAATTCGCAAATTCCGAGGGCTCGCGAATCTCGCAGGAGGACTCGCGCGTATTCTTGTCGATGACCGCAATCGCCAGGAGAGGGAACGTGATACAGAGCGCCTCGGAAAGGATTTCTTCATCGAAAGGATACGACGCAGTTAAAGCCGCCTTTCCCCTCGCCAGTTCCGCCGCGGAAAGGGCTAAAGACCTTCTCGACGCTTCTCTCCCTCCTTCGGGCGCGTTTCCGGTCATAATGGACGGCATGGTAACCGGATTACTGTGCCACGAGGTCGTGGGCCATGCGTGCGAGGCCGATGCCCACCTCTCGCACAACTCCATCTTCGAGGGAAAAATCGGCCGGAAGCTCGCGCCCGAGAGAGTGACCATTGTCGACGACAAAGACGCGGAATGGGGCTCCGGCTCATACAAATACGACGAGGAGGGGGTAATGGGCAACAAAACAAAACTAATCGAGCGCGGCGTCCTCACCTCGCTTTTGCATTCGCGCGAAACAGCAAACGCCTTCAAAACAAATTCAACCGGCAATGCCCGCGCGGGCGCATATTCCGACGAGCCGATTGTCAGGATGAGCAATACCTACATGCAAAAGGGGGATGCCAGCATCGGGGAAATTTTTGATGCAAAGCATGCCGTATACGCGAAGGGATTCCGGGGGGGAAGCGTCACCACCAAGACGGGGGATTTCGTTTTCGCGGCCGAGGAGGGCTGGTTGATTGAAAATGGCGAAAAAACAAAAAGGCTTCGCGACATTCTGCTCGCGGGAAACATAATCGACACGCTCGCAAATATTGCGTTGGTTGGAAAGGACTTCAACCACTCGCCGGGCTTCTGCGGGAAGATGGGCCAGTCGGTTCCTGTTAGCGACGGCGGCCCGCACGTCCGCGTTTCCAAAATGATTATTGGTGGACAGGGCTGAGTCTATCGGAGTTTTAGGAAAAGCACGTGAACAGGTCTAGTACATACTGGAGAGTAGCACCAACTAAAAACAGCAAAACCCCCAAAGCCAGCAGAATTATCCCGTATTTCGAATACTCCTTCTTTTTTGTTATCTCCTGCCAGTGCAAAAATATCAAAACGAGCCCGAGGACAGAAAGAGCGATTGCGAGCAAGGGAATAATGGCTCTCACGTTGTCTTGCTGGATTAGGAAGGATTTGATGCCCCTGAACCATTCGGGCGTGCAAGTATCTACGCAACCCCCTTGTCCATCTGAAACACACCCAAGCGAAAATACCAGGCGGGGGGCTAAACCAATCAGGAAGACAAGCGCTCGTTTGAAGTCCATCGCTATTGAATGCCTTTGCGCGCTATTTAACACTTTGGCTTTCGTCTATTGGTTGCTCTGAGGTCCCACCAATCGGCGGGCAGGGCTGAGTGGCGAAGGAGATTGACATTGGCCCCGTCACTAAAAACAAGCAAATGTGTCGAGTAAAAACGGAGCGCTCAGCATCACAAAAAACACTATAACTCCTAAAGCTACCATGATTGCTCCGTATTTCAGTTTCGCATACTCTTTCTTAGATATTTTCTGCCAGTCCGAAAACACTAAGGCTAGCCCGAATGGAATCAAGAAGTAAGCTAGGAAAAACAGTAAACTAACTCCGAGATTAGGGGAGGACACGGCTCCAAAAAATAAAATTAGAGAAAGTAAAACGAGCAAAATCCCGTATTTCGATTTCTCATAATCCTTATTTTTTGATATCTTGTGCCAGTCCAAAAGCATCAAAATCAGGCCAAGAATAAAAAGAACTAATGCAATCAGCGTTGAAACATCCTTAAATGGTCCTACTAATGGGACTAGCGCCTTGACCCAATCGGGTGCACATCTCCACATATCCCCTTCTCCTCCTAGGGAAAATACCGCGCGGGGGGCTAAACCAATCAGGAAGACAAGCACTCGTTTGAAGTCCATCGCTATTGAATGCCTTTGCGCGCTATTTAAC
>JAPLWU010000058.1 GCA_026396425.1 Microcaldota archaeon
CGTTACTGGAACATGCGTCACTTCAAAGCCCTCCTGCATCAGCCCGTCGCAAGTATTCAGCACGGCCGGGTGCTCGATTGTGCAGGTTATGATGTGCTTTCCCATCCCCCTGTTGGCTCGGGCGCCACCAACAATCGCCAAATTATCTGATTCGGAACCACAAGAGGTAAAAATAATCTCGCCGTCCTCGCAGCCGAGCGCCCTCGCCACCCTCGCCCTCCCGTCATCAACGGCATTCCTCGCCTCGATTCCGGCCAGGTGCGGGCTCGAAGCATTCCCGTATTTTTCCGAGAAATAAGGCATCATCTCCGCTAGCACTTCCGGAGCGACCATGGTGGTCGCCGCGTTGTCCATGTAGATGCTTTTAGGCATGAGAAAAGCCCCCTAGCTCTTGGCGACTACACTAGGAATCGAATTCTTATTAACGCTTTTGCATATACGCCAATATGGCAGACGAAATGGTTATTTGGGAAGCCGAACTAAAACGCGGACGCCTCGAGTTGCTCAAAAACGGCTTCAAAATCAATGAAAAGTTCCAGGTATATTCCGGAAACAACGTCGCTTTGGTGCATTACCCCAGCCCTGCTCTAATAGGGAACCCTTTCGATGTCGGAGGATGGCAGCTCGAGCTTCGGGCAGATGAAAAAATAAAGTTGGACGTGAGTGACAGGATTCAGGAGCTGAAACGCGTATTCAAGGACTATAAACTAAAAGATAAAATAAAGCTCGAACGAGTGAGCTTCGATTTCGGAATCGAAAGGAGAGAAGAGGAAAAGGAGGCGATTCTTTACGAAGCAGTTGGGGGTTCAGCTTCAGAAAGGATTGTACCCGGCACAATAGGATATTTGGCCATTTTAGCTATGTCCAATCCGATTTCGTCTCTCTTGGTTGTCCTGATTTTTTCTGCAGTCGTCATCGTTTTCTTTTTCCAGAATCCGCTCATACTTTATCTGCTTGTTTTTAGCCTAATCGCAGCGTTCGTGGCGTATGCGTATCTCCATTGGCGCGACTAAACAGCTCAGTTTCAGAATTTGATGAATTTGGCCAGGAAGCGCTTCACGGGGCTCGGCGGCGCGTATTCGACGTCTGCCAGTGCTGCACCAAACCTCTTTATCTCGATGCTATAGTCGCTGTAGGGCCTGTGGTGCAGGACCGGCCTTCCGTATTCGACGGATTCAATAACGTTCTCATCGTAAGGGAGCATGCCCAGTACGTCCGTCCCCATCCAGTCCTTGGTCTCCTTCTCAATCTTCGCCCTGTTCCTGCGCACCTTGTTCACGACCGTCCCGAGCACCTCGACCCCGTGCTTCTCGGCAATCTTCTTCGTTTTCAGGGTGTTGGCGTAGGAGGTTATTTCGGGGGTGGTGATCAGGATGACCTTGTCTGCGAGCTTGAGGCTCTCAATTGTGTTCCTGCCCAGCGTTCCCGGCGCGTCCATGAGCACGACGTCGGCAATGCCGTCAAGGCTCTCGGCCAGGCCGCGCATTTCGTGCGGCTCGACAACTCCAACATCATCAACAGAGAGGCTCGAGGCCACCAGCCTCACCCCGGTCGGGTGCTGGAAAACGGCGTCGCGTATGTGCACGCCGTCCGCTATCACGTTGTGAATCGTCTTTTTCGGGAATGGCGGGCCGAGTATGCAGCCCAGGTCGCCGTTCGTCAGGTTGCCGTCAAGTATCACCACGTCAACGCCGAACTCGGCCAGCGCTATCCCGAGGTTTGCAACGAAATTGCTCTTGCCCACTCCGCCCTTTCCAGACGCAACGGTTATTATCATCCAATCCCTCCTGCGTTATCACAAGCCCGTCAAAAATAATCATCAGATTCTTTTCCTGAGCATCTCCCTCATGTAGATGCTCCTTCTCTCGAGCGGAAGGTCGTCGAAGACGATTGCCTCCGTCTCCTCGGCCACGGTCGGCTTTTCGGACACTTCCTTCTCAAGCTCGGTAATCGGGTCGTCCACCGCGGGCTCGTTGGAGCTGAAACTCGCATTGACCTCGCCGTTCCTGATTTTCCAGTAGAGCGCCTTCTCGTCCTCGAGGGCCGCGCCCACGACTCCCGCAGGGAGCGAGTAGCCCGAACCTTTCGCCTCGGAAAGGAAGCCCTCCCATTGGGCGTGGTTCCACTCGCCGTTCTGTTTCCTGACGAAATTCTTGAGCATCGGCGAGGACTTTAGGCGCTCAAGCTGCTCGTAGTCGATGAACTCATTATCAGTCAAACTAATCCCTCGGGCAAACGGTCGTATACTATCCCCTGTTTCGGGTATTTAAGGCTTTGCATGCCGATTTGAGGAAAATACTTATAGCCCCCGTATCCCATACGCCTAATATGTCAAAAGGCGACGCATTGGGCTACGGGGTAGTGCTTGCCGGCATTGGCGTCTGGACGTTCTACAGCGGTTACAGGCAATACTCCCTGAAGAAAAAAATCGAATACACCCCGACCTCGAAGGCCGTGTCCGTCGCCCCGGGCTTGACTGAGGTTTACGGGACTGCCCAGCCTTTCAAGAACACATCTCCCTCGCCTTTCGGCCGCGAGCAGTGCGTCTACTACTCGACAGAGCTCGGCCGGAGCGGGCTTTCCAAAATTCTTTTCGGCGAAAAGGAAAAAGACCCGAACGACCCCATGCACCGTTTCGTGGCCGAAAACGCGCCGAACCTTTTGAATTATGGCGACGATTTAGAACTGGAGGAAACTTTCATACGCGATGAGGACAAGCTTTACGTTCTCGGAACGGCCAAGGTTTTCGACCCGAACGAAACCCAGCCGAGGATGATTATCTGGGACGATCCAAAGGGCTTTTTCTGCATCTCCGACTACTCCGAAAAGGAGACGCTTGGAAAGGTGACTTACCAATCGTACCTCTGTGCATTGGGCGGCCCGCTGCTTTTCCTTTCGGGCTGCGCCCTAACAATCGGCTACCTATTTAAGTCATTTTCAGGCCTCGCGGGCGTGGCAATGGCTGCCGCGGCCGTCATCGCTTTTGCCATGTACCTCTCCCTTCTCTGGATTTGGCTTCTCGAGTTCTACAACGGGCTCGTCCTCCTAAAAAACCAGGTTGGCCGCGCCAGGGCGAACATTGACACTTTCCTGATAAAGAGGCACGAGCTAATCCCGAACCTCGTGAAAGTGGTCGAGGAATACGCCAAATACGAAAAGGGCCTGCAGGTAAGCCTCGCAGAAATCCGGAGCGCGAAGGTAGGGGGGTCGGAGAAAAACCTAATCGCAATCTCCGAAGCCTACCCAAAGCTCAAGGCAAACGAGAACTTCACGCTGCTCCAGAAGGAGCTGGTGAAAA
>JAPLWU010000012.1 GCA_026396425.1 Microcaldota archaeon
TTTACAGGCAATAAACTACTCTTGGCACAAGGGGACGAGCTGGGCGGTTCTGACCGATTTCCAGAGACTAATAATCTACAACGCCGAGGTTAAGGAGAAGAACCTTGCGGATGCCCGTTTTATCGAACTTAGGTTTGACCAGTTCGTCGAGCAGTTCGAAAAACTCTGGTGGCTCTCAAAGCCAGGTTTCCAAGAAGGATTACTAGACAAAGAAGCTGTTGGTTGGGGAAAGAAGCTCCGAAAAACGAAAGTCGGTGACCAGCTGCTCTCCGAGCTTATGTACTATCGGGAGTTGCTTTCCAAGAACATCCTGAAGAACAACGCGGGCAAGAACCTTTCGCAGGAGGACATAGACGAATCGGTACAGAAAATCATTGACAGACTCATCTTCATACGGACGGCAGAAGACCGAGATATAGAGCCATCAATCCTTATATCGAAGGTCAGGGAGTATGAGGAAAAAACCAGGGGGAAGTTTACCACCGCTTTGAATGAGGTTTACGTCAGGTTTGACCTGAGCTACAACAGCAAGCTTTTCACATTCGACTTGGAGGACATTAAAAAGAGGCATCTGTGCGAAAATCTTGAAATTGACAACGAAGTCCTGTTTCAGGTGATAAGAGGGCTTTACCAGAGCAAGGACGGCCTGACGAATTACGACTTTTCGGCAATTGATGCTGACGTTCTCGGGAACATCTACGAACAATACTTAAGCCACATTCTGAAGAAGACGGATAAAAGAGCTAAAGTTGAGAGCAAGGAGGCGCACAGGAAGGAGCAGGGCATTTACTACACTCCGACGTACATCGTGGATTACATCGTCCGCAATACTCTTGGGGAGGTTCTGAAAGACAAGAAGCCGGAGGAAGTGGACAAGCTGAAAGTCTTGGATATGGCTTGTGGTTCTGGCTCTTTCCTTCTAAAGGCGTTTGATATTCTGAACGAGTATTACAAGAGGAAGGACAAAAACTACCAACAAACAAATCTAGAGGCCGGAGCGTCTAACATAACTCGTAAAACTAAGATTTTGAAGAACAATATCTACGGGGTTGACCTTGATCCGAAAGCGGTTGAGATTGCCCAGCTGAACCTTCTTTTGAAAGCTGCGGAGACGAAGCACAGGTTGCCGGACCTTAGGGACAACGTCAAATGCGGGAACTCGCTAATCGACCAGTCGCTTTCGGAGGATACGAAGGCGTTTGATTGGCCCACACAATTCTCGGGCATATTCGATAATGGTGGCTTTGACGTAATCATTGGAAATCCCCCATATATTAACATAAAACTCTTAACAAAAACACAAGAAGGCGAAAAAGTATTCTACCGGAATAGGTATGAGACCGCATCTGGTAACTATGACATATACGTTCTTTTCATCGAGAAAGCAATAAAACTTCTAAAACCAGGGGGGAGGTTGGGGTACATAGTGCCCAATAAGTTCACGGTTACGGATTACGGTTATTCTCTCAGAAGATTCATACTTCAGCATTGCGTAATAGAAAAAATTGTTGATGTTTCAAACTTACCTGTTTTCAAAGGAGTGGGAACTTACCCCGTTATTATCATACTCAGAAAGGAAAATGAGAATACGAAAAGACTAAACAATAAAATAAAAATTCTTAACGCTAAGGCTGAAGAGGAGCTTATTAGTGTAGTACCAACCGGATTAAAACAAGAGACATACGAAATGAATGATAAAAATATATTCTCCTTACAAATTTCTAACAAAATAACTGGCAAAATTAAATCCATCGGAAAAGCCTTAGGGGGGATAGCTACAATAAACTGCGGAACAACGGGTTTTGAATACCAAAACTGGGGAAAATTAATTACTTCCGAGAAAACTAGCGGTAGTTTACCGTTTATTATCACTGGCAACATAGCAAAATATGCCTTAGATAGAGACAAAATGGTCCGGTATCAGGGGAAGAAGTTTTCTAATGCGCACTTTAAACGAGGAACGCAAGTTACTCCTGGAAAGTGGGCTTTGTTCTCCTCCAAAAAAATAGTCATTCGGGGGATGGCGCTCGGGTTAACGGCGGCGTATGATGAGGTAGGATGTGCTTGCGGAGTTTCGGTTTATACCGTTACGGAGCCTAAAGACGATCTGGAGTTATTATACCTACTGGGCTTACTAAACTCAAAACTATTGGACTACTTTTACAAAAGTCAGTTCATCTCAAAACATCTAGCGGGTAAATACATCGGATACAACAAAGGGCAAATCGAACAAATCCCAATTAAAATTGTCTCTGAAAAAGAACAAGAAATCGTCATACGGATGGTAGAAAAACGATTATCGCTAGCTAAAAATTTTGTTAAGTTGGGTGACAAACAAACCGATGAGCGAACCCGTCTAGAAAAGGAAATCGCCGAGACCGACCGAAAGATTGACGAGTTGGTTTACGAACTTTACGGGCTGACCGAAGAGGAAAGGAAGATTGTGGAAGAAGCGGTCAAATGACGAAAATCCTCTATCTCATAGCCAGCATCATAGCTATACCCACTATCTTCTCCCTACTCAATATAGGGCTTAAAGTTATGGACTGCGGCCACAATGCAACTCCAGAATGTGCCAAAGACGTAACCGAGATTACTATGCAGTTTATAGTATCAGAAATTACGTTTTGGCCGAATCTGATCGCTGGTGTAGCGAGTGTTCCAGTTATCGGTCCTTTTTTGGCAATTGGCGTTATCCTCGTTTTTGCTTTGCTCGTGAAAGAAGGATTGGCTTGACTGAAAGGTTTGCACTCAAGAAACCTATTTAAGCCTCCTTCCGCTAAGAATTTACGCTGCAAGAGCGGTCGAAACGGGCGTTGCGGCCGGACTTCGCATGCCTTCCGTGGGACTTGTGCTATGGATTAAATGCCCTCAGGCGAGGGCGTTGTGGAAATAGCAGAAAGCCTCCGGAGGGAATTGAACCCTCGCGCTCTCGCTTACAAGGCGAGCGCTCTACCAGGCTGAGCTACGGAGGCCCGCTTGATTATTGCGGGGAAGGACTATTAAAATGTTTTAAATGTATTCCGCCATACGTACGAGTGACAAGGGTTGATGCTTATGGGTAAATTTCCAATCGCAGACGCGCAGATAATGAAGATTTGGATTTGCAGGAAGTGTAAGTCTCGCAACAAGAGAGGCGTGAAGTCGTGCAGGAAGTGCGGCTACAAGCACCTCAGGCCGAAGAGAAAGGACCTCAGGGCGAAGAAGTAGGCCAATACTTCGCCTTTGCTCATCCGACCAGGCCTTCGCAGCAGGCCCATGTCCTTTTCCTATTTTCTTATAATCCGCCTACAGTTCTTGCTGCCGCAGTTGCATTTCATGTTTTTTATCCCCGGTATGTCCTCCTCTCCGTAGTCGGCGGTGATTTCCTCGCCTTTTTTGATGTCCCTTCTCGCTACGTCGCAGCAGCTTTTTACGAAGGTATTCGCCTCGCACGAGTGATTGACGCGCCTCTCGGGCGGCTGCAGGAGGATGTATCTGCCTTCGATGACGCTCGCGTATTTTTTCTCGTCTTCGGGCAATTCTTCAACCTGCTTCGGAGTCAATACGTGGGAAACGTCCCACCTCAGCACGACCTCGCCCTTGGCGAAATCCCTGTTGGCGAATACGCCGTTCCCGTGTATTTTCGATTCCCTTACCAAGATGTCGTTGGCCATATCAGCACGCGCGGTTTACGGGTTTAAATAATTAAAATAATGCGGGGGATGGGATTTTTGGGCAGCCATCCAAGGAAAAGCGAAAGAAGCATAAGGAACACGAGACTACTGCGTCTCTTTCTTTTTCCAAGGTTTTTCTTTCTCTTTGCGGAGAAAGAACGGCTTCTTTCTTTTCCAAGGTTTTCTTTCTTCGCAAGAAAGAAAAGCTTGAACCCACGCAGCCACTGAAGGCACAGGGTTTCCTACTTGGGAAGTCCTAAGCCCTGCTCATTTGACCAGGCTCTGACACCCCCGCTCGAAATGATATGGGTGCTCGCAAGTATTTAAAATATCCACCCGCATAAAACTACCCCGTGGGCTCGTAGTCGAATGGTAAGACGTCACCCTGACAAAACCGCACGCGCGACCGAAAGCATTCCAGTGGTTGCTGGAAGGTATCGGGAACCGCACTGGCAGTTCCTGAACGGTGAAGACTCGGAGTTCGATTTGGAGCTTGCTACCGCACGCTTCGAGAAAATCTCCGCGGGCCCACATATCTTACCTGGAGCGGGGTAGTTGCATGCTGAGGAACAAGCGTATTCTCATAACCGGCGGGGCGGGATTCATAGGCTCGCACATAATCGAGAGCCTTATTGGCGAAAACGAAATCACGGTTATAGACACTTTCTCGCAGAATGCCGTCAAGTATACGGATTTCGAGAAAAACAAAAATTTGAGATTGGTCAAAGGAGACGTGCTCGACGAGAAGCTCCTTGCGCAGCACGCAAAGGACGTCGACATGGTAATCCATATGGCCGCGATTGCCGGAGTCGCGAACGTCATAGGCCACCCTTCGCGGACAATCAGCGTTAACCTCATAGGCACCTACAAGGTTCTCGAGGCCTTCAAAAAATCAGGGCTCGAACGCTTTGTGAATTTCTCCACCAGCGAGGTTTACGGGCCCCAGGCCGACAACGTTGACGAGCAGAGCCTCACCTCGCAGGGGCCCGTGGGCGACCCGCGCTGGACCTACGCGGTGAGCAAGGTGGCCGCCGAGCACCTCGGCTACAGGTACATGCAGGAGTTCGGCCTCCCCTTCGTGTCGGTAAGGCCCTTCAACGTCTACGGCCCGAGGCAGGTCGGCGGGGGCGCGGTCAAGATATTCGTCGAAAAGGCCATCTCGTCCATAACGCTCGCGAAAAAAATAATAGAGAAGGCCGGCTCGAAATCCGCAATAACCTTCAAGAAGGATGTGAAGGAGGACGTGCTCGTGCGCATACCGAAGATAGACAAGGCGCGCCGGCTCCTCGGCTACGGGCCGAAGGTCATGCTTGACGAGGGGCTCGAAAAGACGGTTGCCTGGTACAAATCCGGGGTGGGAAGATGAGACTCGCGGTCACTGGGGCTTCCGGCTTCATAGGCAGGAACTTCCTCCTTTCTTGCCCGCGCGATTGGGAAATCGACGCGTATTACTTTTCTTCACCGGACTTCCCCGGCTTCGTGAGGGCTGACGGCATAAACGCAAAACCGATAGGGTGCGACCTCTCGTGCGAAAGGGACGTGAAAAAACTCGCGGCGCGGGAATACGACGCCTGCCTTTACCTCGCGGGCAATTCCGACCCCCAGCGCTCGTTCTCGGAGCCCGATTTCGACCTCAGGAGCAATTCCCTGGCGCTGATTAATTTCCTCGGCAAAATGAGGGCAGGGAGGCTCGTTTATTTCTCATCGGGCGCGGTCTACGACGGACTTGAAGGAAAAGTGGGCCCGGAAAGCAGGCCTGAGCCGACGCTTCCCTACTCCATCTCGAAGCTCGCATCCGAATATTACGTGAAATTCTTCAAGGAGAGGGGGACTGTCGGCTCGTATGCAATAATCCGCTTTTTCGGGGCATACGGGCCCCATGAGCCAGAGAGGAAAATAACCACTAAATTGGCGAGGCGCTTCGCAATCGAGAAAAAGAACGACTTTGAAATCTACGGGGACGGGAAAAACCTCATAGACTTCATGTACGTTTCGGATGCCGTGAGGGCCATAAAACTGGCGCTAAAAAGCAAGCGGGATTTCACCGCTGACCTCGCGAGCAACAAGCCCGTTTCGGTTGAGGAACTCGTGAGAAAATGCGCGAAGATTTTCGGGGTAAGAGAAGTAAAAATAAATAAGACTGGCATTTCGCGCGAGCCAATCCATTTCCGCAGTGCGGACGACACTTTCAGCAAAATGGGCTTCGCGCCCGAGGTCAAGCTCGAAGACGGGATGCGCGCGCTCGCAAGGCACTTACGGGGCTCGACCAAAAGGCAGAAAAGGAAATAATCCTGAAGCATGCTCCTCTGCGGGCCGACCGGAAAGGGACTTGCTTAAAATCCGTGCGGCAGGCGGAAGGTTGACTAACGCTTTTAAAACTTGTGCGGCATATACACTCCTCGGCCTATTTGCGCAGTTGGGGGGAATTGAGATTCGACTGAGATGTTGCCATGAAAGCCGTTGTTGTAGGTTCCGGCCCTGCCGGCATGTTCTGCGCCTATGAGCTTTCCAAGGCGGGTATAGAAGTCACGCTAATCGAGGGCGGCAGGGATATCGAGAGCAGAAAATGCCCGCGCGAGGGGGAAATGGGCTACTGCGTCAACTGCCCCCAGTGCCAGCTCATTCAGGGAGTGGGCGGCTCCGGGCTTTTCTCGGATGGGAAATTGAACCTCGACCCGGAGATTGGAGGGAACATGCTCGAGTTCATGGAGCGGAGCGAGGCCGACGCGCTAGTCAAATACGTCGATGAAATCTTCCTCTCACACGGCGCAAAGGACGGCGAGAGCGCGCCTGACGAGAAGGCAAAGGATTTGGTGATGAGGGCCAAAACTGCCGGCGTTAGATTCATACCGATTTCGCAAAGGCATATCGGCTCTGACCACCTTCCCGCGGTCATCCGCTCCATAATGGACGAGATGAAGGGGAGGGGCATGAAGCTCGTCACCGAAACGCGGGTTGACGACGTGGTTATCGAGGACGGCACTACGCACGGGGTTAGGTTTGACGGGAATACGCTCGACGCCGACTTCGTCGTAATTGCCCCGGGCAGGGCAGGCGCCCACTGGCTGGGCGACATGTGCATAAAGCTCGGCATACACACGCGCCACCAGCCCATAGACATCGGAGTCCGGGTGGAAGTTCCGGCCGAGATAATGGACTGGGTCACTTCTATTTGCTGGGACCCGAAATTCCACATCCAGACGCACACCTATGACGATTTCGTTCGCACATTCTGCACCAACCCGCAGGGCTTCGTCATAAGCGAGAGCTACGGGGATTTTATCACTGTGAATGGACACTCGATGAGGGGAACGAAATCAAACAATACCAATTTCGCATTCCTCGTTCGCGTGACTTTGACCGAACCGGTTGAGAACACTACGAGTTATGGGGAATCGATTGCCAAAATGGCAACTACAATCGGCGGAGGGAAACCGGTAATACAGAGGTTCGGCGACCTTCGTGCAGGGAGGCGCTCGACTTGGGAGTGATTTACTCGCCGGAAATAAAGTTCCACGCCCTCCGCGTCATGGTCTCGAACACGATGGAGACCAACATCAAAAATCTCTTTACTGTCGGAGATGGGGCAGGAGTTTCGAGGGGGATTGTTGGCGCCGCAGTTACCGGCCTCGTGGCAGCGCGAGAGATAATCAAAAGGGCGAAGAAATAAAAGGAGGGATAATTACTTTCGCACTTATTTCCTTTTTCCCTACTTTTTTCCTTTTCTCGCAACGAAAATATCAGTATACTTGAAAAGCGCGAGCAGGAGAATGAGAAGAATGATGAATGTGAAGGTTGCTTTCACGATGCTCTCCGTTGTCTGGAAAACGATTGCCGAAACTGCGAAAACCGTTTCGAGGGCGAGGAAGAAAAGAACTAATTTTTTCTCGTGGATTCCGCCGCTGAGGCACATCAAATACTGGCCGAGGCCCTTGGGGCTTTTGCAGACCAGAACCCCGTTCTCGAGCTTGCCGAATGTTTTCGGGAAGCGGTGCCTCGCCTTCATCAGGAAGTCTACTATGAAGGGGAGCATGAGGATTACGCCGAAGAATTCGAGGTGGGCGGTGATTACTACGACTGCGATGCACGCGCCGAACATGAGCGTGCCGACATCGCCTATGAATGCTTTCGCGGGATACCAGTTGAACTTGAGGAACGCGAGGGAGGCGCCGAAAATCGACGCAACTATTGCGAGCGAGAGGAGGTTGGCAGGCGTGTGCGGGGAAATGAGGAGGACGAGCGAGAAGGCCGCAAATATTATTGAGGCGTGGCCTGCCTCGAAGCCGTTCCAGCCCGCGAACATGTTAGAGAGGTTCGTGACCGCGGTGAAGGCAATCGGGACGAGTATGAACGGGTAGAGCAGGCCGAAATCAACGTAGCCGAAATACGGGAGGAAAATCGAGGTATCGCCGAAGGCCGAGAATACGAGCGGGATTGATGCGACAAGCGGCAGGAGGAGCTTAGTGCCCTGGCGGATGTCGATTATGTCATCGACTATGCCGATGATTGCGGCAAGGAATATGGGAAGCGAGATGGCGAAAAGGTAAAGCACGTTGAGCGGGGTGGTGAAAAACAGGAGGCCTGCGGAGAGAAGGATTCCTATTATGAAGCCGCAGAGGATTCCGAGCCCGCCCATCTCAGGAAGCTCCGGCCTGTTTTTCTTGTGCACATCCACTCCGGTGATTTTGGCCAACCTAAGCTTGAGCATGAGATTAGGGGAGAAGATGAGGGTTACGGCAAACGAGGCGAGGAAAACTGCGAATGCAAATGCAACCGTCTCCATTTACGCACCTTATCCTTGGTCTTACCTTTGGGCGAAGGCTTTTTAAAATACCAATACCTTTTCATCTACCTTCAAGACAACAAGGCAACGGGTGATTTTCATGGACGAGGTCGCATTCAGCGCGAAATACGGGAATTGGATTTCGATCAAGAAGATGATGGTTGACGACTCGACGAGGCCCGAGGAGGTCGCAGCCATGCTTTCCGGGGTTAGCAGAACCATTGACCGGAAAAGCTACGAGATTTTGGGAATCGATACGGCGAAGATTGATGCATACGCGCAGAAAGTGGCCGGGGGGAAGAGGAAGAGTGTTGGTTCGGTTGCCGAAATATTTTCGAATTTGAAGCCGTCCGAAGTTAAGGGCGAGCTTCTGCAATGCATAAAGCCCGATATTGCGCCACTGCCGGCCGACGAAACCGGCTCGGCGGCGAGCCATGAGAAGAAGCTGCCGATTGCGGAACAGTATTTCGTGAAGTCGCTGCTTGAAGCGATTGGCTATTCGTCTTCGCCCGACCTCAACGTGAAGATTCCCAAGCCAAAGGGAAGGATGCCCAAAAAATAAGCTGCGGGGGTAGGTTTATTTATCTCCGTTTCCCTATTATTCTCCTCCTCCAGGCACGGGGGGATGGGCCAACTTGGTATGCTTCCAGGTTTGGGACCTGGCGATCCGAGTTCAAATCTCGGTCCCCCCAATTTTGTTCGTGAAGTTGGCGAGGAAAGTTGTTTTATGGAAATCGTTGTGGTCGCACTTGGCGGGAATGCCCTCTCCCGCACTGGCGAGGAGGACTTCCGCGAGCAGTTCGAGTGCGCCGAGCGGGCGGCACATGAGATTGCCTCGCTTGCCAAGGAGTTCAGCCTCGTGCTGACGCACGGCAACGGGCCGCAGGTCGGGAATCTTCTGCTCCGAGTTGAAAAGGCGAAAAAGTTTGTGAGGCCGAGCCCCCTTGACGCCTGCGTTGCAGACACGCAGGGCGAGATTGGTTATATATTGCAGCACTCGATGAGGAACGAGTTCGAAAAGATGGAGATGAGGAAGGAGGTTGCCACCGTAGTCACGCGCGTGCTGGTCGATGCGGATGACGAAGCGTTCTCGAATCCGACGAAGCCAATCGGACCGTTCTACCAGGAGTGGCAGGCCAAGAGCTTCGAGTCGCAGGGATGGGTGATGGCCCGGGACCCGAGGGGCAGGGGCTTCCGAAGGGTTGTCGCCTCTCCGAAACCAATCGAGATTTTGGAGCATGCGAGCATACGCATAATGGTGGAGGCGGGAATTGTCACCATTGCCTGCGGCGGGGGCGGTATTCCGGTCGCGAGAAGGGACGGGAAGCTGGTCGGAGTCGAGGCGGTCATAGACAAGGATTTGGCGTCGAGTTTGCTCGCAAGGGAGATAGGCGCCTCCAAACTCATCATATTGACGGACGTTGATGCCGCGTATGCAAATTTCGGCAAGCCAAACCAAAAAAGACTCGAAAAAATCTCGCCAACCGAGGCGCTCGGGCTGATTCGAAAAAACGAATTCTCGAAGGGGAGCATGGAGCCGAAGGTGATGGCCGCCGCCGAGTTTGCAATGAAAGGGGGCGAGGCGCTCATAACCTCACCTGAAAAGTTGAAGGATGCGCTGGCAGGAAAAGCGGGAACGACAATAAGAAAGTGAAAAACTAAAATAAAAAATAGAACTGGCGCCCTCGGGGGCGCAAAACTCGCGGGAAAAGCGGGAACGACAATAAGAAAGGGATTTAATATTTGGGGGAAAACATAATTCCAAAGTGATTTTTTTGAAGAAAACGAAGATAGTGTGCACGGTGGGGCCCTCGAGCAGGGACAAGCGGACGCTCTCCGAGATGCGCGAGGCGGGCATGGACGCGGTGAGGATAAACACCGCCTACGGCGACATTTCCGAGTTCTCCCAAATAGTCGCAAACGTGCGCTCAGTGGCAGAGATTCCCATAATGCTGGATGTTAAGGGGCCCGAGGTCAGGACCGTTGCCAAATCGCCCATTGAAGTGAAAATGGGCGAAGTAATTGAGGCGGGGCCGGATTGCGCGCTTTCCTTCAACGAGGACATTTACGGCCGGGTTTCGCCCCATGACCGCATAATAATAAGCGATGGGTATCTGCATTTCGAGGTAAGGGGGAAGAGGAACGGGAAGCTGCTGCTGCGCGCGTTCTCATCGGGAAAGCTCGAGGGCTCGAAGAGCGTGAGCGTGCCGAGAAAAGTGCTGTCCCAAACGCCACTATCCGAAAAGGACCTCAAGGCGCTTGATTTCGCAAGGAGGAAGAAAATCGAGTTCATAGCCCTTTCAATAACGAGGAGTGCCGAGGACGTGGCAAGGGTGCGCAGGGCGCTCGGAGACGCTGCTGCCGAGACCGAGGTGCTCGCCAAAATCGAGAGCGCCGATGGCCTGAGGAACATCGACGGGATAATACGCGCTGCCGATGGTGTGATAGTGGCGAGGGGAGGGCTTGGCGTCGACCTCTCGCAGGAGAAGGTGCCCCTTGCCCAGAAAGAGATTATAAAAAGGTGCAACCAGGCGGGGAAGGTCTCGATAACCGCGACGCAGATGCTCGAGTCAATGATAACGAACCCGGAGCCGACTCGCGCCGAGACCAGCGACGTGGCCAACGCAATTCTCGACGGAACTGACGCAGTTATGCTGGCGGCCGAAACCACCATAGGCAGATACCCGGCGCGAGCGGTCCGGGCAATGTCGCGCATAGCGCGCGAGGTCGAGAACAGCGTGCCAAATCGAGTCGAAATGAGGGGCTATGCCAACATATCGGATACCGTGAGCAGGTCCATTTACGACATCGCCAAGGGGATGCCGCTCGCTTCCATAGTCACCATAACGCGCTCGGGCTACACGGCGCGCATGATTTCGAGGTTCAGAGTGAGGCAGCCCATAATAGCGATAACCGAGAGCGTGAGGGTGAGAAACAAGCTCCAGCTCGTTTTCGGGGTTAAGCCCCTTCTCGCGGGCTCGATACCGAGCGCGCACATAATAACGAGATTCGCGCAGTGCCTGCACAGGATGCGGCTCGTGAATCCCGATGACACGGTGCTTTTCACCGCAGGAGTAAGGACAACCGAGAAGCACTCGAGCAACCTCATAGAAATACACAGGATAAGAGAGCTGCTCAAATACGCGGAGCAGCTCAAGGACGCGAGAATAGAGCTGCACTGAAATTCATTTGCGAGGTATTGTTTGCAGGGAGGGGAGGGTTGGATGCACGACGCGACGAATGGGCGCGGGCGAGGCGGGGGATTGGGATGTACGACGTAATAATTATCGGGGGCGGGCCGGCCGGGCTTACCGCGGCCATCTATGCCGCGAGGCGGAAGCTCGGCGTCCTCGTCATTGCGAAGCAGGAGGGGGGCCAGATGGCGCGCGCCGGCACCGTGGAGAACTACCCCGGCTTCGAGAAAATAGGGGGCGCGGAGCTCGCGTCGAGGATGGAGGGGCAGGCCAGGAAGCACGGCGCTGAAATAATCTGCGGGGAAGCGCTTGGCGCGGGCGGCTCGGCCGGGAATTTCGCAGTTTCGACCGCCGACAAGAAATACGAATCGAAGGCCGTGATAATTGCGACCGGGATGGCATACGGGAAGCTCGGGGTCGGGGGGGAGGATAAATTCACCGGAAAGGGGGTTTCCTTCTGCGCAACCTGCGACGGCCCGCTTTTCGCGGGAAAGGACGTGGCGGTCGTGGGCGGTGGGAACGCGGCTGTTGAAACGGCGATATTCATGGAGAAAGTGGCCCGGGAGGTATTCCTGATTCACGGGAGCAGCCGGCTCTCCGGAGAGGAGGCGCTCCAGAAAAAGCTGAAGAAAACCAGGCTGATGCCCGATTCTGCGGTTACATCGATATCCGGGGGCAAATTCGTAGAATCCATCGAGGTCGAAAGCCTGAAAACCGGCGAGAAAAAAACCATTCCGGTGCAGGGGGTTTTCGTCCACGTCGGGATGATGCCGGAAACGAGGCTCGCCAGGCGGATGGGAGTGGAGGTCGGCGAAAACGGCTTCATACGCGTGAACGAGAAGCAGGAAACGAACGTGGGCGGGGTTTTTGCGGCCGGGGATGTCACGGGCTGGATGAGGCAGATGGTGTGCGCGGCCTCGCAGGGGGCCGTGGCAGGCAGCAGCGCCTATTCGTTCATAGAAAAAAACAGGGGTTAGACTAGCGGAGTTCCATTTTCGCCTTTCCCTTTTTCTCGTCGATTTTTGCGCCCGTCTTCCCCCTTACCTCGTCCCAGCCGGCGCCCGACTTGCGCAGATTGCGTATCGCGGCCAGGACCCCGTCGACTTTTTCGTAGTTGGCGTATATCGCGTCTCCGGCCGCCTTTGCCCCATCCGATTCCAGCTCAAATTCAATCACTTTCTTCTCCTGCTCCTCCAGTTTCCGTTTGAGCTTGTCCGTTTCCTCTTTCCTTTTGTCCCCGGCCGCGGCATTCGCCGGCTCGCCCGCGAACTCGTCAAGGGCGGACGAGAGGGTTTCGAATTTCTTTTTTTCGAAGTCGGCCGTTTCGAATTTCGAAAGCGAGCAGAGCGAGTATTCTGTTGGCCTGCCTCCTTCCGCCTCCTTCGAATAATAAACCAGCGGGGAATTTTCTGAAACGACCTGCCCTATTGATGCCGCAAGCTCCGCGATTTCTTTTTCCCCGAGCGAATCGGCGTTTTTGTTCGGGGCGAGCCCGGCCCTGGCGCAGGCCTCCTCAAGGTAGACCGAGCCGATTTGTATTCGCTTTGCGAGAACGGCCATGAGCCTGCCCTTCTCGCTTTTAATTGATTCTACGGAAGCGCTCGGAGAGG
>JAPLWU010000132.1 GCA_026396425.1 Microcaldota archaeon
AAGAATGCGGGGTCGCCGAAATGAATGGACTCGAATGATTTTATCAGCAAAATCGAGAGAACTACGAAAATAATGGCTAAAACATAATGCCTGCCCTGCAACTGGAAATCCTTGAATTCCGAACGCAAGAGCGCATAGACCAGAATTGTCACCAAGAGGGGTATAGCTATGCAAAGCCCGCCGCTAATCATGTTTTGGGATGTTGCTCCATTAGAGGCTAGACTCCCAAACGCGCCATAAGCGGCCCAAACCAGAAAAAATGCGGGAACGGCCAAGGCGAGCGTTGCTATTATCCTCTTAACGTCCGCCAAAGCATCACCGGTTTGTTTTTTTGGTTATTTGTCCTTTACCCTGCTGACAAGAAGGTGGTCGAGGTGGCCGGCCTTGAGCATGCGCCTAACGCGCCCGCCGTGGCCCTGGAATTCCGCGCCGTGCGCGAGCAAAGTTCCGCCGAGCGAGCCCGCAATCCCGCCGAGCATCGCCCCGAAAATCGCCCCTATGGGGAGGAGCGCGCCGAGCATCGAGGCGGTCGCGGTAATTCCTCCGACAATCATGAGCCTCTGCTTCATGGAGCCGCCCCTGACGTATTTGCCTATGATTTGCTCGACTTCGAGGTTGTAGTCGTGCATGACGCGGTCCCGCTCTCCCGGCAAAACCGCATTTTGGAACTTTTCGCCAACCCGCCTTGCAAGCGAGGCGAGCTCATTGAGCATGCGTTCGGCGTTGTCGTCGCCCCCGCAGGCCTCCGAAAGGTAGGCCATCGTATTCTCTATCTGCGCGAAGCCGGCTTGGCCCCGCACCGGCGCCTGCAATCTCGAAAGGGTTTGTTTCATGCCAACACGAATCAATATCCCAAATGCTTATTAAAAACCTTTGTCCAATCAGGCTTGGCGATTCAGTGAATTGCAATAGCTGCAAGAGGGAGCTTGAGGAGGACTGGCAGTACTGCCCAAAATGCGGGAGGAAGGTGCACCGGAACCTGCTCGCCTCGGTCGTTTTCCACCTTCTCGTGGCGCTCGCCATAGCGGCCGTGGTTTTCGGGGCGGTCCTGCTCTACACTATTCCGCGGCTGGCCGATTCCCTCGCGCTGGCGCAGGACAACTGCACGCTTTCGGCATGGGAGGAGGTATACGCGGGGAAGATTCATGCGGGGAATGCGGAGGTAAGGGATGCCGCGGCAGGGGCCATAAACGGGTTCGATGGCGCTGACGGCCTGGAGGCGGCCGCCTTCGAGGGCCAGCTGCTGGAAAATCTGAGGAGCGGGAACATCGACTCAATGGAATACGCGAACATAAAGAACGCGGTTGCGGTTTACATGTACGTGCGGGACGAGGTGGAGTATTCGCTCGGGCCGCCCGGGGCGCAGGCCGCGCAGGATGATTTGACGACGCTCAAAAGAAAGATTGGAAAATGCGACGAGAAATCGGTGCTGCTCGCATCGATGGCCGAATCGGTCGGCATAGGGGCGCTGCTCCAGCCGGTTTCGAAGGAGAACGACGTGAGCCAGGAGTATTGCGGGAGCGACCCGTGCGGCTGCTCGGAGAAGTTCGACCACATGCGCGTTGCCCTGTACCTGCCCGGCTTCAGGAAGATGCAGGTCTACGACGAAAAACCGCATTACTCGAACGCGACTTTCTGCGCCTACGGGGATTACGTGATTGTCGACCCGACTTGCATAAAAACGAGCGAGGCGGACTGCCCGTTCGCCTACGGCCTGCAGTGCTACGCGCCGATTTTCCTGAATTCGACGCGTTAGATTGGTAGATTTGGGATTTGGGCGATGATATGGGCAAGGGGGAGCAGAAATGGGGGCGAGAGGAGGAGAATTCGAGGCAGTTTGAGAATTTTTTGAGGGGAATGCGAGAACGGGAGAGGGATATTTTGAAGCCGATTGAGATTTTCGGCGAGGAAATTGGAGCGAGGGGGATGGGAGTTTGAAGCCGATTGAGATTTTCGGGGAAGATTACGACGCGCAGATAGCGGAGGCAAGAGAGAAAGGCGGGGCGGCGAAATTCTCGAGGAAAAAAATCGCCGGGGATGCCGGCCGGGTGCTTGATGCGCGGGGGATAAGAAGACTTTATTCGCACCAGGCCAAGGGATTGGAGGAGTTGAAGAAAGGGAAAAATGTGGTGATAACTGCTCCTACCGCAAGCGGAAAAACCGAAGTCTACCTCATTCCGGTTGCCGAGGCGGCTCTTGCAGCAAAAACTTCCCTGGTGATTTACCCAACGAAGGCGCTCTCGCGCGACCAGCTCGACAGGTTCAGGGAATTCTCGATAATGGGATTGCGGGCGGAAGTTTATGACGGCGATACTACCCAGCACATGAGGAGGAAAATCCGGGAAAATCCGCCGCACGTGCTGATTACGAACATGGACATGCTGCATTATATCGTAATG
>JAPLWU010000098.1 GCA_026396425.1 Microcaldota archaeon
CCAGTCGGCATGGTCCTCGGCGCCTTCCCGTTCTCGAGGGGCGCCGGCGGCACCCTCATGGCGCTGGCCGTAGGCCTGTACCTCATATTCCCGCTCACCTACCTCGTGAACGAGGAGATAACGTACGAATACTGCTCGACCCACAACGGCTGCAACGTCGAATTGGGGGCCGTAATCAGCGGTTCCGCCCGCGACATAGCGAACGACATGCTGAAGGAGGGCGGGAACAAGTCGGTCCGCCTGATGCAGTTGCTCTCCTACGACGGCCCGCTCGGGCCCGTGATTTACCTCTCGACATTCTCGGCCGGGATAATGCCAATCTTCTCGCTCCTGGTCACGCTCACGCTCGTGAAGGGCCTCGCGCGCATATTCGGGGCGGACGTTGACTTCAGCACCCTGATAAAGGTGATATGAGAAAAAAATAATTTGAGAAAAAACTCGAGAAAAACAAAAAATTGGAAACAAAAAAATGAAAACTCGAAAAAAAGGAACGCGAAACGGAAAACAAAAAAGCTCGAAATGGGAAAAATGTAAAAGGGAAAGAAATGGATTGGAAATGAAAAACAAAGCGGAAAAGAAAAAAATAAAAAAAATGGAAAGACGAAAAAGGAGAGAATTGGAATCGAAAATTGAAATGGAAAATGGAACTGAAAAGGGAACGAATCGAAAATGAAAGATCGCACGCGAACGTGAAAAAAATGGTTGACATAATAAACGCATGCGCGGAGCCGGACAACTGGCTCAACGGCTGGCAGGCCCTCTCTGCAATAGGCATACTGCTCTCGTGGCTGGTGATTTCGCTCGCATACATGGTGGCCGGCCTCCTCGGCAACCCGCAGCTCGCCGCCCGCGCCAAGAACGAGGTCTACCAGGTGATTGCCACCGCGATAATGCTCGCCTGCAGAGTCGGAATCGTGACCGCGTGCTGCACGCTCCCGCCTTCGGACATGGAGCGGACCGCCAGGCCGGGCAACCTGTTCGAGATAGCCGCGAAATACCTCGAATGGGTCCGCGACCTCTGCGTGTCCACCCTCTCCAACCTCATGGACATGAACAACGGCCTCTCGATTGCGCTCTCGCTCATGGGCGGCTTCACCATATACGGAATGGGACTGACCGCCCAGCCCTTCGCGGGCCTCAGCCCGCTCATGAACGTGATAAACCTGCTCATGATGGCAATCCTCGTCTCGCTTCTCGTAACGCTGGCGCAGCTCTCGGTGCTCAAGTTCATATACGCCGGCGCAATCAACCTCCTGCTACCGGTGGGCGTCATATGCCGCTCCTTCCCGTTCACGCGCGAGTTCGGGGGGGCGATGATGGCAATCGCGCTCAGCCTCTTCGTTCTCTACCCGGCCATGCTCGTGCTCGACAACGTGCTTCTTGGCGATGCCATCATGACGCCCCCGCCGCAGGAGAACTATTCTTTCGGCCAGGCGGTAGGCGACAGCTTCGGGGCGCAGACGGTAATCTCTTTCCTCAAGGGCGGCTTCGTGACCGGATTCATAACGGCTTTCATGAAATACTTCTCTTCAAATTCGCTCGCGCAGCTCGGGAACGTGGTGCTCTCGGCATTCATGCTTCCCGCAATCAACGGCGTGCTGCTCGTGGCCTTCGCGCGGGACCTGTCGCGCATGTTCGGCCAGGAAGTCGACCTCACGGGAATCACGAGGATGATTTAGGATGGTATGGGAAACGACCGCAGCTGACCTTGGCCGAAACCTTTCCGGCGGCGGATGGGTGGCAATCGCCTTCGCCGCCATTTTCATACAGTTCTTCATAATCGCCATTGCCTACATGGTCGGCACTGCTTTCAACCTCGTGCAGCTCAAGAGGTGGACAAAGAGCGAGTTCGCCCAGGCCGTGGCCTCCGTCTTCCTGGTCGCAATCCTCTTCTCGGTGACCGTGGCGACCAACGAATCCGTCGGAGTGCTCATGATGCAGGACATAACCGAACGGGCCGCAGGCGGAGTCCTCATGCCCGGCGCGCCGGAGGGCACGATAGTCAGGGCCAACCCGTTCCAGGCGGCATACGCCTACCTCCGCAAC
>JAPLWU010000042.1 GCA_026396425.1 Microcaldota archaeon
GCAACCTCGGGCAACCGATTCTGAAGCCTAAGCAACCATAGTCAGTAAACCATCAACTTGGAATATCCCATCGTCGGTTAAAAAAAGGTATCCCTTCATTTCTTTAACTAAATCTAAGCGTTTTAGGGCATTTAGTCCGCGTATAGACTCCTTTCCAAACTTTTCGATAATGTCCTTTTCTTTTATTTCCGGGTTGTATTTAGCCAAATAGAGCAGTATGTCAACATTTTTATTCTGTAAAATAACGCCCTTTATGTCTAAACTATCCGCACAAATTTGCGGTATTTCATCTCCCATAAAAACACCACTCGACACCCGTATGTCTATACCAAACCCTGTTTTTATATCTATTGGTTACTCAACCTTTGACTCCAAGGCTTATACTCTGGTCGCGTTAAACCTAACATATGCCTTTTTTGGTAATGTATTATCCGCGCCAATCGGTGTATCCTAAATCTTGAATACACCAAAACTTTATCCAACAGTTCAGGTTTTTTGTAAGTTATTATAGTAGGAAAATCACCTATATACTCAGATGGTTTTTCCTTGAGTTTGTCGAATTTCTTTTGCTCTATAAAAAAGATTGTTTTACCTTGTAAACTATAATACTGCCGTAAGAAATTTTGTTCCGTTATGGTACCGGCCCCTGAACCATCGACGAAAACCATTAATTGATGTTTTACGCAACAGGTATACAAAATCTGGATCTGATTCAAACTGTCCTTTTTACCAACGTCATAGTAGCCGTCTATTGTTTCAGCATACAACCCATTTGCTAATAGATTGTTCTTTATTGAATCGAGTAATCTCTTTTTCTCTTGCGTATACCAATCGCCAAGAAGCAGTATTTTAAGATGCCGAACAAGTATGCCGTATTCGTTCTCTTCTTTTTGTAGCTCTTTCCTGATATTATCGCTAAGTTTTTTGAAATCTACGGAATCGTAGCTGGGTATGTCCCTCCCGAGTCTTTCTTTTGTTTCTTTAAAGTAATTTTCCATGCGTCTGCACTTTAAAGAATATGTGCCACATCAGAAATAATAATTTATGCCCCTGCCGCGGGGCAAGTTTAAATAGCGGTTTGGGCATAATATTGGGTGGTCACATACCCACGCCCGACTGGGTGGGCATGTGAAAGTGAGATAAAACCGCGCCGAGGGCGTGGATATGTGGTGATGCTAATGTCGAAAAACACTTCTAGGCAACATTATGGAATGAACAAACGGCCAGTGCGAAGAGTAAAACCTTGGAAAGAGAGCGGACGGGAAAGGGACAGGTTTGGCGGACCGTTCGGGAAGCACAGCGGAGAAAAACCGCCGCTGCATTCGGTACAAATTCGCGAAAACCTCGGGCCGAGTAAGGTCGGAGTGGTTGGCAACCAACTTTTGTGCGTAATAGTGCACGATGGAACCGCATACGCGGCCAGGCGAAGTCTCAAGAACGGCGAGATAACGCGGATTGATGGCCTGATTATCAGAGGAGGAGAGCGCAAGGAAGACACGCCTCACTCGGGATGGAAGGATTTGAGAGCCGGTGAGGTCGGCTTTACAAGCGGCGAGGATTTGCTTTTCTACGTGTATAAAGCGATTCCCCCCGAGGAAGGTGAGAGAATAAGGCAAGCATACCGCGTTTTCTCCAAGCTCGGGCTGAGTGATAAGGGGGCAATTCGCAAATTTAAGACGTGGATGTTGAAACACGTGAGAAGGAAGTACGCCCTGGTGGAAAATCGGGGCAAGGTATACGCAGTAACGCTCGGGGTAGCAACCCCGGACAAAAAATTCTTTTGGGAGGTCATAATCAATCGGGGAGCGATAAGATTGTCTTTGATGATGTCCGAGAAAGCGGCGAGGATAGCGAAGGAAACGAGAGACCAGATTCCGAAATAAGCTCGTGGAAATCTGCGGGCTTTAAATAGCTCATTGGACATATTTTGATGGGTTGGGCTGATGACAAGAAATGTACATTACGGAGCGAACAACCGGCCAGTGCGAACGGTAAAAGGAGAGAGGGGATGGAGAACGGACAGATTCGGCAGATCTTTGGAGAGAGAAACACGCCCTAAAGCATTCGACAAGCACGATAGAAGAAAACCGCCTCTCCATTGGAAACAGAGGCTTTTCGAGAGGCTAGGGCTGAAGGATGACAACGCCATTGGCGAGTTTATAAATTCAATGAGCTATGGTTTGGGAGGAAGGATTATCTTCGTGGAAAACCGCGGGAATGTTTACGCTGTACGAATGTACAAGGAAGGGACACCGGACGGATGCGTTTGCGAAATTAGTGGCTCGCCTGGAGTGCCAAGCGTGCGTTTGACCAATCAAAGAGAGGCAGAGAGGGTTTTGCGTGAGACGAGGGACCAGATTCGTCAGGCATTTGTTAAGACCCGCAAGTGGCTTACAATCCACAATATAACAGCGCACAAGCACTGAACGGCGGGCACAATCTATTTAAAAGCCAGCACACGAATATTCTAGCGAAGCCCCGTGGTCTAGTGGTCAAGGACAGCAGGCTCTGGACCTGTTAACATCGGTTCGAAAAACCATCCCTTTTCTTTGCGAAGGAAAAGTTGCGAACAACTTTTCCTGTATTTGGGCGACCGCCCAAATCTGAAAGAAAAAGTCTGGTTGAACCCCAAAAGAAAAACGAAAACGGGCCTGGCGGTCTCGGGACCTAAGGCTCGGAATTTGGGAGAACGAAAGTCCGGTCGGGGCTATTTCGGTTTTAGGTGTTGAAGATGAGGTTTGCGGTTTGGCTTGTTGCCTTGCTGATGCTGCTTCTTCTCTCTCCGGCAGCGGGCGCGACGTGGACAAAGGAGGTCAAGGTCTACGTGAGCGACGCGGGCAACAGGCCCATAGCCAACGCCAAGGTGGATTTGACCTGGCAGTTCACGGAGATAAAGGACGGCGAGGCGACCGTATACGCGAACGACGTCGGGATTGCTTCGGCCAACCTCACCAACCTCGTCTACGAGTCGAGGGCGAGCCATGACGTGACGATAGTCGCAACCTACGGGCTGCAGACGGTCACGAAGAAGGCCAACCTGGAGTTCAGCCCGGATATAATCTCGGCCCAGCTCGCATTGTACCAGATTAAGGCAACAGTGCTCGACCAGGACAACGCGCCGGTGCAGGGCGTGAGCGTCTACACCCCGCCGTGGACCTTCAAGACGGACTCGGCGGGATACGCAATCTTCAGGCTTCCCAAGAAGGGCGCCACGATAGTGGCGGAATACGGCGACGTGAGGAGCGAGAAAAGCATCTCGGTTACCGGAGACGCCAGCGTGGAGTTCAAGTTCACGCTCCCGACAGTCACAATCAAGGTGCTGGACGAGAGGGGCAACCCGATTGTCGCGGTAGTCAGGATGAGGGAGCTTGAGAAGGGAACCGACAGGGAGGGGAACGCGGTCTTCGCCAAGGTCCCGTACTACTCGGCGAACGTAACCGTGAGCTACGCGGGAAATGAGAAGACCGAGAGGATATTCGACATACGGGCGGACATGATGAAGCGCATTATTTTCGACTTCTCCCCGCCGTTCATAGCGAACCTCAACGCCCAGCTCCTAGATGACAAGAAGATAAGGGTTTACGCTGACGTCGTTGAGCAGGGCATTTACGCGAGCGGGCTCGACCCCGCATACGGAGTGAAATTGTTCGCCTCGACGGGCGGGGAATTCGCGGAGTACGAGATGTTCCCGCTCAACTCGAGCGCCTTCCAGGCCACGATTCCGAAGCAGCCCGACAACACGACCATCACCTATTACGTTGCGGCCGCGGACAGGCAGGGCAACGAGGTGCAGAGTTCTTCCAACACGTACACGACGCCCGCCCCGGAGCCGCCCCCCGGGCCCGGCCCCAGCCTCATCCCCTCGGTGCAGTTCGAGTGGTGGTGGCTCATAGTGATAGTCGTCGTGATTGTCGTTGCGGTGGTTGCCTACATAATTTTCAAGGAGGATTAGGCCTGCTTTACCAGAATACCACGCGCACGGAACGAAACGTTATTATCTTGCCTCGTCCCAAATATCCTCATTATGGTAGACGGGGGACAACCGGGCGCACGCCAAGCCGGGATGCCCGGGACGCATGCGCCTAGAATACGCATAAATCTGCTAAACGGCCTAGAGAGAACGCCGCCGGCGCGACCGCCAGGAAAGGGCTTCGAGAAAAGGGAACTGCAAGAGAAACCAACCACTCCGGCCATGCGCGGCATTCGGGAGAAGTGGGGAATGTTCCACAAGGTCCTTATATTCGACGCTAACCTCACCTCGATTACCGGGCCGACCTCGGACGGGGAAACCCAAAAAATCAGGCTTCCTGTGATGCCTGCGAGCCGTGCGACTGAAATGGACCGCGAGTCCGTCAGGGAGCTTTCGCTTCAGATGAAATCGATTCTCGGCACGTCCTACAAGCTCGCCCTCAGAACCCTCCTTGGCCTGGCGGGCGAGCTGAAAAAAAGAAAATGCTCCGCCATATTGGTAGAGTCCAAAGCCCAATACGAGATAACGTTCCATACCGCAATCGGGCGCATACACATTCTTTCAACTAAAGCCGATTCCGAGCACAGCTCCAAGCTGATTGTCGAGGGCGACGGCGCCTTTTCCGGAATAAACCTCGAAAAATTCCTCGATTTCGGGAAAGTCAAGTTGCACAGATTGTAGCTGACGGCTACCAAGGCACTTTTTTCCAGCCCATCCTGTTCGCGAAAATATTCGTTGCGACGTGGAGGATGTAGGTGAGCACGACCAGCACCAGAATCTCGTCTAGTCCGAGAACGGTGACCGGAATCGCGAAAATGAGCGCGAAAACGAGGAAGCCCAATTGGTCTACGAGGAAGAACTGCCTGCCCGGGGGCATGCCGATTCTCCTCTTCGCGAACGAGCCGGCCAAATCGCCAACCATCGTGCCAAGCGAGAGGAGGAACGAAAGAGCGATAAAGGGGATTTTGAAATCCGGCTCAGAACCCATTCCGGGAAGGTAAAGGAACTCTTTCTGCAGAATTCCCGCGAGGAGTTCGAAAGGGGCGGAATAGGCAATGACAACTCCGGCGAGGGTTCCCGCGAGCAGGCCTGTGAAAAGCCCCCTCCAGGTTTTCCCATCGCCGAAAATGCGCTTGCCGTCGCCCCAGGCGCGGCCGAAATCCACCTTCGCCCCGCCGCCGAGAAGCACCGGCGAGGAGTTGGCTATGTAGGCGGGAAGTATGAAGACGAGAAGTTCGATTATCCCGAGCATGAGAGCACCAAGCAAAATTCTTCCAGCAAAAATTTCTACCAAAAACTTATTAACGGTTCGGAATGATATGAGGAACATGAAAGATATAAAAGAATGGCTTTTCCCAGTGCTCGCGTGCCTGGTTATTCTTGCATGCCTCGTAATCGTCGTCGGGATACCTCTGCTCTTCATAGCCTCGCAGGCCATTTTCCCGCAGCAGTGCGTCGCGCTGGTGCAGCTCAACGGACCCATAGTCGCGGGCTCGCAGTCTTCGGGCCTTTTCGCCGAGCAGGTGCTCGCATCGGACGAGGCGGTCGCGCTCATAAGGCAGGCGCAGGAGGACCCGAACGCAAAGGCAATCGTGCTCGAGATAAACTCGCCCGGGGGCTCGGTCGTGGGAACGCGCGAAATATACGACCAGGTTAAGGCCTCGGACAAGCCGACCGTGGCGTATTTCCGCGAGATTGCGGCATCGGGCGGCTATTACATTGCGGCAGGAACGGACTACATAGTCGCCAACCCGGACACGCTGACCGGGAGCATAGGCGTCACCATGTCATTGCAGGAATACAGCGGGCTGTTCGAAAAATTGGGGATAAACTACACGGCGATAACTTCGGGCGAGATGAAGGACATTGGCTCGCCCTACAGGCCCATGACCGAAGGGGAGAGGGCGATTCTCAAGGGCCTCATCGACGAAACGTTCCAGGGCTTCAAGGAGATTGTGGTGGAGAACAGGGGCGAAAAGCTCGACCCGGTGGAATTCGACCGGATTCTCGACGGGAGGGTTTTGAGCGGCAGGCAGGCCTACAAAATCGGGCTCGTGGATGCGCTGGGAAACAGGCAGGATGCCATAAACGCGGCGGGCGAGATGGTAGGGATTGACGGCGAGCCCAACGTGTGCGAGATTGGCGCCAAGCCAAGCCTGCTGCAGAGCCTGCTCGGCTCATCTTCCCTGCGCGCAATCGGCACGGCAATCGGGGAGGCGCTCTCGCCATCCATACGGAGCGGGCCCTCGCTGAGCTACTAAGCTTTTTTAACTTCAGCGCCCAGAGTCTAGCATGCGCCTGGGTTTGTTGTTCGTTCTTGCGTTGGCCCTTCTCGCAATAGTTCTGGCAGTTGCCTATCTCCAGCCGAAAACCCGGGGCCCGGAAACGGATGAAACGCTCCTCTCGCTCGAAACGGATTCGGGTTTGAATCCGTATACGGCCGGCTCGGCGGTCACGGTTTTCGGGCATGCGAACTGCGCGCAAACCGTGAGAATCTACGCGGAAGGCAGGCAGGTTTGCTCCGCGGAAGTTTCCGCTTCTGACTCGTCGTATGCCTGCTCCTTCAAGGCGGAAAATCCCGGGAGTTTCGAGCTTCGCGCCGAGAGCGGGGCCTGCTCTGAAACGAAGATTATATACGTGAAAGCGCCCGAATGCAATCCCGGAGATTCGCGAAATTGCACGCTCGGGAACGGGTGCCCGGGAATTTCGATTTGCGCCAACGGCGCGTGGGGCGGCTGCTCGGCAACAGGGGTCGTGTGCATGCCCGGCTCGAAGGCCGGGTGCGGAATGCCGGATGGATGCGGCTTCGGATACGAGGAATGCAACCAATGCGGAACCGGCTACGGAAAATGCTCGGCCGCAATGAAATAAAAAGTGAGGTAGAAAAATGAAACGGGGTTTCCTGAAATGAAAAGGTTTCTCAAAATGAAACGGGGTTTCTTAAGATGAACAAGGGTTTCTTCTTCACGCTCGACGCCTTCGTGGCGCTCCTGCTCGCCCTCATAGTGGTCTCGCTCCTGTTATTCTTCACTTCGACTCCGGCCTCGTTCTCGAAGTCGCTCGAGCAGACGTATTTCTACGCCGAGGATTCCGCAAACGTGCTCGCGGGCGCGAAAATGGGGGAATACTGGGACGAACCCGGAACCCGCGACCCGATTTCGCCCGACGAGCGCGACAAGAACAGCACGCTGCTCCTCTATATCGGCAAATGCGCCGAAAGGGGGCAGGAGGGATACGCGAATGCAACGGTCCGCTCGGCCATCGCTCCCCTGATTCCCGTTCGCTACGGCTATTCCGTCCAATACCTGAAGGGCGACGGAAGCTGGCTCGAAATTTCTAGGAGGGAACTTCCGGGCGGCAAGGAGAAGCTGCAGGCATCGGCAATGCGCATCGCTTCGGGCTATTCGTTCTACCCGGTCCCCGGAGCATCGCCTTTCTGTTATAGCGGATATTGCGAGGCAGGAAGCAAC
This sequence comes from Microcaldota archaeon, assembly GCA_026396425.1. GTDB lineage: Archaea > Micrarchaeota > Micrarchaeia > Burarchaeales > JAKAKT01 > JAPLWU01. The sequence goes on from JAPLWU010000042.1 coordinate 7,441, forward strand.
ACGCCTTGCGCCTCGCCAATTTCCGGCTATCGCGAGGGCGCAATCTGGGGCCCGACAGTGATACGGGTGTCTGTATGGATATAACGAGTACCGGCAATAAAAAGGGCTTTGCGCTCTCGCTGCTAATGGGCCTGCTGCTGGCCCTCATATTCGTGAGCATAGCCATCTGGTCGGCCTCGCTCCAGCAGAGGGACGAGCGCGACTCGCAGGCCTTCAAATTTTATGCGTTGCAGTCGATTCTTTCGAGTTCATCGGATGACGGCATGCGCCCTCTCGGCGAAATTCTCGCGCGGGAGGCAATCCGCAATTTGGACTGGCACATACGCTACAGCGGAATCTACTCGGGAAATGTTTCGAAGGATTTGCGCGAGATGATGGTGTACGGGAGATGCAGGATGGTGGATTTGAATAATGACGGCGTGCCCGATCTCGCGCCTGCGCTCGTGCAGCAGTGCGTCGGAGCTGCGCCGGCTGGAATTGACTGCGACCAGTTCGACATGAATGGCGATGGGGCGGTGGATGCACTCGATGTGGCGTGCCTTTCGCAGGTTTCGCCCGCTCCAACGCGCAACTCGCTCGCTTTTTTCAATTCGAGCATGAATGAATTTGCAAAAGAAAGGGGCTTCGGCTTTTCAGTCGGCATTGCCGAATTCAACGCATCCATGAGCGGCCCGTGGAACGTCTCGCTGAATTTCACGCTCAACATCTCCATTTCCGATTCCTCGGGCGAGATGGGCTCTTCCAGGATTTCGAGAGTGGAGTTGAGCATTCCCATTGAAGGATTCGAGGACCCGCTGGTGGGCGCGGAGAGCTGGAAAACGGTTGCCCCTCCGCTGAACAGGCCTCCTGGCGCCGAGCGCCAGATATTCCGCTTCCCCGAAGGCCGGGAATACCGCGCAGTCGAAGTCACGGCGCCAACAACGCCGGACAGCAGGAGGGGCAAGGGATGGGTCTACGCAAATCTCACGACGGATACGTCTCCGGCGGGCAGGAACAAGGAGAATATTCTCGTTCTCGTTTCGGCCGAAGGCAATTACGACATACTCGGCGATTATGCGGGGGTGATAGTGACAGAACCGCCGGTGGTTCGCAGAACTGAAAGAAAAACAATCACGCAGAGCAGCGCGACCTGCACGGTCACGTGCGAATACTACATGCGCGAGGACTACCAGAACTGCCTCGATTGTCTGCGCTATGCCCCGTATGAATGCGATTTGGTCTCGCAAACCGGAACGGAATGCCCGACGGTGAGGCCGCAGGAGCCCACAACTCTCACGGGCGCGCATTCAATAAACGTTCCCTACGCCCTCGGAGTGGGCAACTACGGCCAGCTCGCCATGCTTCCGGCCGCGCTCATAAACTCGCCGACCAACAATTCCGTGACTTCCTTCAACAGGCAGGTTGGCGCGGCCGATGCCGAAGTGTATAATATTGAAGGATTGAGGGCTCTTGCCGTATGCGGCTATTACATCCGGTCGGATTCCGGGCCTGATTTCCTGCAGAGGATGGCAGGCGAGTTGTCCGCAACAAACAACCCGAACGGAATCGAAAGCCTGCTCGTCGGGAGATGGGCCAACGAAACCTACAATGACTTGCCGCTCTCGCACGTGGATTATTCCTACTACTCGAACGTGACGGGCGCGAAAATCAAGGGGATGCCGGGCTGCAAGAGCCAGGCCATGTGCACGCGCGACGGACCGCTCGGGAATTTCGCCCTCGATTACCTCGCGCGAATTCGCTACAACGCGAACAGAATCTACTGCATCACGGAGGATTGCTGAGATGAAACTGGAACGGGGAATTAAGCCAACCGCATCAAAGGCGCAGTCGGGCATCGAAATCGAGAAGCTGGACGGAAAAAGGCGAAAAGCGAAATCATGGCGCAATCGAAACCGAGGAGACTGAAATGATTGGGAGGAAAGCGCAGTCTAGCATCGAGATGGGCCTCATGCTCGGCACATTCATGGTGCTCGCAATCCCGATAGTGATAATCCTATACAACTCGGCGATTGTGCGCACTTCCGACCCCTCGCTCGAGGAGGCGAGGCAGTACGCCCGCACGCTCGCCGAAACTGCGGACACCGTTTATATGAACAATGCTACCGTTCATCTCGCGCTCAGGCTTCCCTCGCACGTTTCAGCAGTAAACGTGACTGGAAAGGAAATAACGATAACCCTCGCAACGGCTTCGGGTTCGACCGATGTTGTTGCCATGAGCATCGCGGAGATGGTTGTCGGAAATCCCATTCCAAACTTCGAGCCGGCCCCGCATCCCATAACCGTGAAGCCGAGGCCGGACGGCAAGGTGGAGATTTCGTGGGGCTGACGGGAATACATAGGCGGGATGCAATGAGGCCGAAGGTGGAGATTAGATGGAGCCGATGGGAAGCCGAAACCGATTTCGTGGAACTGAAGAAAAGTTGATAGGATGAAAGCGCAGGCCGCATTTGAATTCATGGTGCTTTTCAGCTTCTTCCTACTCGTGTTCCTTGTCTTCGCCCAGCTCCTCGTGGGGAACGAATACTCGCACGTGCAGGAATCGAATTACGCGCTGGGTTCAGAAGTCGCCCGCACTTTCGCCGTAGAATTTGATTATGCCGCCCTGGCCGGGGACGGCTACTTCCGCGAGCTCGGGCTCCCCAAGGACATTTACGGCCATGATTACGAGCTTTACATTTCAAACGGGAGCATAACGCTCGCGTGGAGCCCGGGCCCGGATGAATTCCAGCACTACGAGGCGACTCTCGCCGACAACGTGAGCGGCTCGCTTCCGACTGGCAGGTTCGGCCTGCAGGTTGACATTACAAAAGAACTCAAAATAAAAAATTCCGGAGGTGTTGTGAATCTCGCGCAGTAGGATGGGCAGGGGGCAGTTCTTCTCATACGACGCCATAATTGCGACCGTCGTGTTCCTCATAGCGGCGATGCTGGTGCTCAACTACTGGTGGAGCTCGCTGTCTTCGATGAGTGCGCAATACGGCTCGCTCATGCCCGAAGCAGTCAGCGTTTCGAGTTCGCTCCTCACCCAGGGCTCGCCCGCAAACTGGGATGCAACAAACGCAAAGAGAATCGGCCTCGCGAAAGGGGCAAATTCGCCGGAAATAGACCAAATGAAATTCGCCTCGCTCCGCGCGCTCGCCTCATCGGATTACGAGGGGACGAAAGGCCTGCTCGGCACGCGCCACCAGTTTTTCATTTCGCTTTCGGACTCGGCCGGCCCTCTCGCCTGCGGGGGCTCGGACTGCATTGCGGGCGAATACCCCTCGGCGATTTACAACCCGATGGACCAAGTCACAATTGAGAGAATCGTCCTTTACGAAGGAAAATCAGCGAAGTTGTCGATTATTTTGTGGGAGAACTACACATCGTAGCTAGTTATAAATACGGAAATGTCCATAATAGGGAGCATATGCCAACTCTCGCGGCCATAGACCCGACATTTTTTCCCCAGAAACCGGTAGAGCGGAAGAAAACTCTTCCGAGGATAGGATGGACGGTTGGAAAAGTCCAGGCCCGCGTCGGGATGGGCTGCTCCCAAGAGCTCGCCAAGGCCATAATCAAGCATTCTGACAACATTGACAAGAAAGTTGAAGAGGTCAGGGCAGCATTCAAGTATTTTGACGCTTTTTCGGAGATAGACCGGAAACGAGGGAGCCTCCGTGGAATTACCGATATTTATTCTAACGTACTCAGCAACCCAAAAATTGCCGAGATTTTCGTAAAAAAAACCAAGGACATCATGGACATCGTAAAGGAGACAAGATCGGCAAATCCGCAATTGGAGGATTCATACAATGTTCTCAGAATATTCGAGAACTCAAAAATTTCCGAATTCTTTTTGAAAGACACAAAGCAAGCAAAGGATTGCCTTATTCAGATGGGAAAAAACGCCGAGTTTATGGCTTGGATCGCCGAGGACCTGATGGACAAGAACGTCTCGGAGGTTTTCATTAAAAGGCCGGACGCGGTTTACGAGCTCGCGGGAAGAATCAAGGGTCACGCATTCGTCTGGGCTCTGAAGACATGCGAGAACAAACATATCGCAAAGAAGTTCATGGAGGAACCCGGACGCATGATAGAATGCCTGACGAAGATAAACGAGATAGGGGGGGCTGAGGTTACAAATATCTACCAGCAGATGATTACGGCTGATAAAGCCGGATACGCGTTTGCTAAAATGCCTGAAAAGTTCGTTGAACTTGTTGGGACCACGTTCGTACTTCCTGAAGAAGAGGGAAGAGGGGCTTTTGCCACTAAATATTCGATTGCTCGCAATATTACGTGCGCAGCCATGCTAACGTTGGAAAACAAAAAAATCATGGAGTTCTTCTTGAATAATCCCGCGCGGCTGGTTGATGCATACGGAAAAATCGCAAAATCGGTTTCCGGAGAAGCAACAAGCGCTTTTCGCGCTATAGGTTCGAAGGAGATGGCGGCGCTTTTCCTGGAGTACATGGATGATTTTGTTAGGATAGTGGAGTTCACGAAAGAGTTCCATAATTTGGACCAGTTCAAAGACAAAGAGATGAGAGAGCTGTTCGTTCAGAACCGAAGGGATTTTGTTGAGATAGCCAGAGCGGCAGAGAGTTATTCGTATCAGTTGTTCCAAGATCTCAGACTCGGGCATATGCTGAAACTGTTGAAGACAAGGAGGGAGGATTTCCTTGCTTTTGCGAGGGTACGGCAATATGACGAAATGGGGGCGATATTCGAGGCGTTTGCCCAGGACGAGAAGCTGGTGGACCTTTTTTTGGAGAAGCGGGACGTTTTCATGAAAATATTCGAGAGAGTAGGCAACAAATTCGGCTTGGTTTTGGATGCCCTTAAGGACCAGGAGTTTTTGAGGAATTTTGAGAGAAATACCGAACTATTCACCAACGGACGAATCGGCATTGACGAGCTGATTTTCCCGTTTTTAGCTTCTGATAAATTTGCGATAGAACTCGGAAGGCCCATTGACGACCTCCATGAGAATGGGCCTGAGAGGATGAAGTACCTGAACAAACTCTCGGACCTTGAAGCGATTGCCCTCCTTCTCTCAAATCCGGATTATTTCTACACTTCAACAAACCATCTGCTGTTTGATAGATTTAAGGGGTATCTTCAAAAGAACAACACGACTCTCACGCAAATTCTTGAGCACTACGGTCTCGCAGACTCCGAGGAATGCAGGAACATACTATTTCGGATGATAAACTACGACAGATTTTACGGGAAAGCAGATTCGATTGTTACGTCAAAAGAGCTAGCAAAACTTACTGATGCGCTGCTCAGACCGATGAGCGCACGGGTTTTCAATAAAAAATACTACTTCCTGCTTGCCAACGGCCTTGAAAGCATAAACAGGAGCGCGTATGTTTCAAAAAGAGTCACTGATGAAATAAAAACAAGACTTAGTGAGCCTGCCGAAGAGAAAACCTACCGCTCGCGGGCCCTTCATTTCCTCGCTTACAGGATGGATAAAAACACGCAAATACTTTCGCAGGGCGAAAAGAACAAAATAAAGGAAATTGAGGAGCTTGAGTATTACAGGCCGCTGAAATATGCAAATGACGGAAAACTCACGGTGGTGCAAGTATTCGACAAAGAGGACACAAAAGAGCATTGGCCACTAACGCAGCAGTGGTTTAGAAAATACTCCAAGCCCAAAGACGCTGAAGGAAATAAAATTGAAAAAACGCTCGAAGGGCCGGGCCAAGTGGTATACGAAACGGATAAAATCAGGGTTGTATTATTCATGGGGAATTGGGATAAGGATAATCAACAATTCATAAAATCACAGCTCGAAAAAACCCCGAATCTCATAATCACGTTCAGGGGTCACTCGTACAGCCTAGAACGCAACTTACCTTATGATATTTTCGGGAATAGGAAAAGCAAAATTCTATTCATACCGGGCTCCTGCGGCAGCGCTGGCCACATTTCGTCTTACATGGAGAGAAACCAGAAAACCGAATTGCTTTTCTTTACCAACACTTCGACGGGCATGGGACAGGTCACGAATGCCATAATTGACGCACTGATAAACGCACGGGACGGGGAAAGATTTTCCGATATACTCCAAAAGAATGCCGCTGCGATAGAAAAAATCGGAGGAGACGCGAAAACCATTAGCACTTTGAAAGTTTCAACTCCGGGAGAAGTCCTGCTCAGGTATGTGTTCAGCCAATAGCTAATCCCCGCAAATCATTTTGTGGGAGAATTATACCAGGTGAGTATAAATACCGAGAAAGCCATAATAAAGAACTGAAATGGGGTGATCTTATGCCCGCTAAACAAAAAGATAGGATAGAAACGCAACCTACGTTTGAATACGTGATGAAGGATCTCGGTCCGCTCTCGAACAGAAAAATGGCGGAGTATCTGCTTGAAAAGCAGAGTCCCGACCTTCACGGCGTTTTCAAGGAAGCCCTGGCCCGCGCCGAAACCGCGATTAAGAAGAACTTCACGCAATTCGGCTGGGACAAGAAAGTCGAGATAGAATTCAAGAAGCTTCTCGGGCACGATGACGTTTTTGAAGAATTTGTGATGAATCCATATACCTTCTCGAATCTCGCACAGTTCGGAGGGAAGGAGTTCTACAATCTGCTTAGATTGCTCAACGAGGACGAGAATGCACGCAACGCGTTCGTCAAAAACTCGCCGAGTTTCGCCGCGCTCCTTTCCTACGACAGCCGCCTTGCGATCGAGAGTATGAAGAGCGAGTGGGAGAGGGAGTTCTTCAATGCCCACCCCGCGGCTTTCGTCAGCGTTTTTTCCAAGGCAGTTGAGGAGAAGAATCCCGAAAAAAATCTTGCTGAGGTTCTTAGCCAAATAATCATTGCGGAGGCGCGGATAATGGATATGGAAAGACCGTATGCGAGCATCCCAAACGAATTTTACGACGCCCTGGCAAAACCCGAAATAGCATATACCCTCGCCAAGTACCCGAAAGTCGCCGGCGAGCTTTTCGTAGGCATGGTGGTGCCTTATAATGCCGGCCAGGGCGGGCAGGCGCTTTACGACAAGCTAATAAACCACCCCAAGGCGCTGGAATACTTCTGGGATGCCTGCAGCGGGGATATGAGCCAACAAAAATTCATCGATAAGATTCAGGCACTTTGATTCATTTCCTGCAGATTCTCTTGAAGTTCTCGAAAATGAGCGCGCTCCCCTGCGTGTGCACGGTTTCGGGGTGGAACTGCACCCCGTATAAAGGATATTTCTTGTGCTTCATTGCCTGGACTTTGCAGTGCTCGGAATGCGCGAACTTCACGAAATCCTTGGGCATCTTCTTGACTTCGTCGTTGTGCGTTAGCAAAGCCGTGAACTTGGGCCTCAAACCTTTCAGGATTTCATCCTCGTCCTCGACGAACACCTCGCCCATCCCGTATTCCGGCTGTCCCGCGGGCCCTGCGGTTCCCCCATGCACTATCGCGAGCAACTGGTGCGTTGCGCAAATCGTCAATTGGGGGATGGTTACCTCGCGCATTATTTCCATCACGCCTGCGAATGTCCCGTTGTCATCCGTTCCATTCGAGGTTGATTTCAAGGCCGACCATTTCGCTGTCCACTCCGGAATCCATCACTGTCCTGTGAATCATGTGGTTGTACTGCCCGCCTATGTTGACGACTACAATTTTCATTTTACCACTCCAAATTGCTAATCACTCATCTCTCAACTCGCTCGCTTTTCGCCTACTCGGGTTGTTTTCCGCCTAATCGGTTGGCTTTATGCCTACTCATACTCGACTGTTGCCGGCGGCTTGGGGGTAATATCGTAGCAAACATCCGAAATCTCGGGGCATTCGGCCAGAATTTCTTCGGCGCATTTTGAGAGAATTTGCGCCCCGACTTCGGCGCATTCGGCGGTCATGAAGTCGCGCGTCTTGACCGCGCGGAGAGCGCAGATATACTCCCCGCCGGTCCTTCCACTCACGAACCAAATCACTCGTGTGAGCTGCGGGTTCCTGCCGATTAATTCGAACTGGAGTTTGTGGAGCTCGGCCGCGCCTGCATTTGCTTTGGAAGGGCAGTCGACCACGGCAATGTTCCCGTACACTCGCATATCGCCTTTCACGCCCGTGGCCCTCGCCTCGAGAACCTTAACCCCGCACTTTCCGCCAATCGCCTCGCTTGCCTCCTTTCTCATCTTTTCGCTCGGCTCTCCCCTCTTCTCAATCACGACCGCGAAATACTGCTGCGCCCCGACGGAAGCAAGGTATTTTTCCGCAATCGCGCAGGATTTTCTCGTAGCTTCCAGCTTGTCGCGCCTGACCTCGCCGACAATCCGAACCAGGAGGCCGGGGCCTGGGAAGGGCTGCCTCTGGTGCATTTCCTCGGGCATTCTCAACTCCTTTCCGACTGCCCGCACCTGGTCCTTGTAGAGTTCGAGCAATGGCTCCACAACCTCGTAACCATACTCGGTCTCGGAATTTATGCCAATCTGCGCGAGGACGTTGTGCTGTGATTTGATTCCGCCTTTCGTCTCAATCCAGTCCGGCGCAATCGTCCCCTGGACCAGCACTTGCGCGTTTTCCCCTTTCACAATCTCGCCGAAAAGCGAGTAGAAAGTCGAGCGGAACGCCTTCCTCTTCTCCTCCGCATCGGACTTTCCCTCAACCACTGAAATGAAGCGCTCCCGTGCATCCACCACCCTCAAATTGATTCCGAGCCCCTCGAGCATTTTCCCCACTTTTTCGGGCTCGCCCTCGCGCATGAAGCCGGTGTCGATGAAGACGCAGAGCAGGCTCGCGCCTATGGCCCTGTTTACGAGAAGAGCCGAAACCGTGCTGTCCACCCCGCCGGAAATGGCAACGATGGCCTTCCTCCCGCCAATCTTGGCCTTCAGCTCCGGCAGTGATTTCTCTATAAATTGCTTTGCGTCGAACATGGATAAAGATATATAAAACAAAGTAATAAATTCTTTCTTAGAGGCGCATTCCATGATTCCGAGAAAGCTCATGCAGGAAATGGTTTCTTCTTACGAGTCGCTCACGGTCGGGGTTTTGGGCAGCCATTCCGCTTTGGATATCTGCCAGGGCGCAAAAGCTGAAGGAATCCGCAACCTCGTTGTGTGCCAGAAGGGAAGGGAGCACACTTACGAGAAATACTACCGCGCGCGCAAGCGCTTCGGGAAGGAGATTGGCGTAATAGATGAAATCATGCTCCTCGACCGCTTCTTTGAAGTCGCGAGCCCGCAAAGCGTTGAGGAGCTCAAGCGCAAATCCGTGATTTTCATCCCGCACCGCTCTTTTTCGGTTTATGTGGGCTATGATGCCATTGAAGATGAGTTTGTAGTTCCCATTTTCGGCAACCGCGCGCTTCTTCGCGCCGAGGAGCGGGATGCCGAGAACAATCAGCTCGAACTGCTAGATAAGGCTCACGTGCGCACTCCGAGGCGCTTCAAATCCCCGGAGCAAATCGATACCGTGGCAATCGTTAAGGCGCCCGAGGCCAAGAGGACTTACGAGCGCGCCTTCTTCCTCGCCTCTTCCAATAAGGAATACATGGAAAGGGCTTCGCAGATGATGAAGGACGGGATAATCTCGAACGAGGGGCTGCTTAGCGCAACGATTGAGGAATTCGTTCTCGGGGCGCAGTTCAACTTCAATTTCTTCGTTTCGCCGCTTACGGGCGAACTGGAATTATTGGGGACGGATACGCGAAGGCAGACAAATCTGGACGGCTTGCTCCGCCTGCCCGCGTCCCACCAATCCGAGGCGCTGAAGCATTTCACCCTGAAGAATATAGAAGTGGGCCACATCGCCTGCACCATACGCGAGTCATTGTTGGAGAAGGTATTCGAAGCAGGTGAAAAGTTTGTGGAAACCGTTGAGCATGAATATCCTCCGGGAATTATTGGCCCGTTCGCTTTGCAGGGAGCAATCACTCCCGAGGAAAGCGGGGAGGAAGTGGTGATTTTCGACGTTTCCTTCAGGGTTCCGGGCTCGCCTGGGACGAGATTCACTCCCTACACGGAATATTTGCACGGCACCTCGCTGAGCGTCGGAAGGCGCATTGCAATGGAGCTCAAGCAGGCCAGGCAGGAGAAGAGGCTCGCGGACGTCGTGACTTAGCCCTTTTGCGGCAACAGGTGTTTTGATGATTGACAAAAAGAAAATCGATTCGATTTTGTGGGGCTACGACAAGAAGAAGATTACTTTGGCAACCATCTGCTCGCATTCTTCACTTCAAATTTTCCACGGCGCAAGACTCGAAGGCATTCGCACGATTGGAATCTGCCGCGAATCCGTAAAGCCACTTTACGATGCGTTTCCGCTTGCAAAGCCCGACGAGTTCATAATGCTTGAGGATTACTCCAAAATCTCCAAAATCCAGGGCGAGCTTGTTGAAAAGAATGCCATAATCGTTCCGCACGGCTCTTTTGTGGAGTATACGGGCGAAAAACTTGACGACCTTCCGGTTCCGGTTTTCGGGAACAGGCGCTCGCTCCTCTGGGAAAGGGACAGGGTGAAGATGTACGACTGGATGAAGAGGGCCGGCCTGCGGATTCCGCGCGTCATGATGGTTGACGGAATAGACGCACCCTCGATTGTGAAATTCCCCGGAGCAAAAGGCGGAAAGGGCTACCTGATAGTTCAGGACTGCGACGACTTTGAGAAGAAAGTGAAGGCCGAGCTGAAGAAAGGCGCGATTAGGCAAAGCGACGTCGACAATGCCATAGTCCAGGAGTATATTGAAGGCGTCCGCTATTACCCGCATTATTTCTACTCGCCAATTTCTAAAAAGGGCTACAAAGCTGGCGCTGGAACCCTTGAAATGCTCAGCATGGACAAGAGAATTGAAACCAACGTGGATGAGATTTACCGCTCGCTCGCCGTGGGCTTGCATCCGCAGCCCTCGTTCGGGGTTTCAGGCAACCTGCCAATCATTGCGCGCGAATCCTTAGTTCCGAAATTGCTGGAAATGGGAAGGAAGGCAGTAGAAGCCTCCATAACCCTGTTCGGAGGAATTCCCGGCCCGTTCTGCATAGAAACCATCTGCAACGAGGACTTCGAGTTCGTTGCGTTTGAAATTTCAGCCCGCATAGTGGCGGGAACCAACCTCTACCCGCTCGGCTCCCAGTATTCAGCCTACATTTACGGCGAGCCAGTGAGCACGGGAAGGAGGATTGCGATGGAAGTCAAGGAGGCCGCGAAGCAGAAGCGCCTGCCCGAAGTCATGCTTCAACACAAAATACACGCCTGGCTCACCTTCTACTTTCCCGACAACATCCGCAACCAGGTTGCGCGCGACCTGCTTTCGGTGGATTCGCTAGGCATTATGACTCCGGTTTATTTACTCCTCTACCCCTCGCGCAAGCCGCTTCTCATGGTTTCCGAAATGGAGAGGGAGAAATTCCGAAGATTCTCGCGCAAGTGCAGAATCATCACTTACTATTCGAGAAAAACAATTCCCTCACTTCTCTCAAAACTCGCCCGCAAAACAGTGGCAGCCGAGTATAACCCGGACTCGCCCTCCTCGCCATTTCCTGCCTCGCTCAAGGATTTCCTGACTTCGAAAAAGGCCAGAATGGTTTCCTCATCCCCGCTCGTAAATCTCACGCTCGTTCCCGTAACTAAAAAGCAGTTCGCCTCGCATCTTCGCGCAGTGAGAAAATTATCCGCAATTGCCAACTCAGCCTTCTCGCTCATCTCGAATTCTCTTCGCAGGGGAAAACCAATAACAGAAAAACAGGTGCAAAACCACGTCGTTTCGCTTTATTCGAAATACGGTTTTGTTTCTGATAGACCCCCGATAGTCGCATTCGGCAAAAACGCGGCAAACATTCATCATGAAGCAGGCGCCTCGCGCCTGAAGCGCGGCGAACTCGTCTTGATTGACTTGTGGGCGCGCGAAACTTCATTCGATTCCATTTACGCGGATATGACTCTCATGGCTTTTGCCGGCAAAAAGAATGAAATTCCCCAAAAATTCGCAAAGGCATTCGCCTCGCTTGTCCGCTCCCGCAATTCAGGCCTCGAAAACATGCAAAAGCAGTTCAAGAAAAATGGAAAAATAATCTCCCATTTGGCCGACTCGGCCGTGCGCCGGGCGCTCCGCGGCTACCCAGACTACCCCCACGGGACGGGGCATAACATCCTGCATGATGTGCACGGTCCAGGCCCGGGAATACTCCAGAAGCAGAAAAAGGCTTTCGAGCTGGCGCCTGGAGGTTTATACTCACTCGAGCCTGGGATTTACGTTAAAAATTCGTTCGGCATGCGCTCCGAGATTGATTTTTATTTCGATTCGAAAAAGGGCGTCCGGACGACAACGGAATGCCAGAAGGAGCTAAAGCCACTTCTCTAAAGCATGGAGTTGTCGCCGTTGGATTCGCTTTTGTTATCGCACGAACTGCTTGAACATTTTTGTTTTGGCACGATTGTAACGCCTTTATTGACTGGGTAGATGCCGGTTACGATATGGCCCTCTTTCTTTAGCGCATCGAGCATTCTCTGCACTGATATTGCACTTGAATCGGCAAGGGCAAAGTCGAGCGGAAGGCCGTTTATGGTTGTATCGGGAACTTCGAATGAGTATTGGTTGACGCGAAGCGTACCCTCCACGGTAAAGTTTACTTTGCGCTTGACAACCGAAGTATCTGTCGGGAAAATTGCGGTTATCCTGACTTTTGCCGATTTGTCCGGTCCAAAGCTGATTGGCTTCGCCCGGTCGACCTCCGGATGCCTGTTTAGGAAAGCTTGGCTGCGGTTGGATTTTTCTGCAATGGGATTGTGGTTCAGAACCTGATTCCAGACTATGGGAGAGGAACCCACAACAACAAGTGCAAGGGAGGTAGCGGCAATCCCAACCATCGCGCCTTGAATTGCTCTTGCCCTTCTAACCCAGTAATCGTTCTGCGGCTTCGGCCCCGGCATTTGCTTCATTTGGTTCATTCAGATCACCAGGCCTGCCTCCTAGGGTCTAGATTTTTTGTAGTATCGACGGCCTCCCATTTTTTCCGAAAAACAACCTGTCCGTTGAATATTATTTCCGTGGCCCCTTTTGCCGCCAATTCGTTGACAATCGTAAACATCCTGTCGGTGTTCAGGACCCACAGGTCGAATTCCCGCTCGACCGCATGCTTTTTCTTGCTCGGGCCGCAGGCGCAATTTAGAACGCTATCCTCAAGAGTTACGTGCATCATGAGCTTGCTGGCTCGGTCTTCATTCGTGGGCTGGCTGGTTACCAATTCGGCAATTGGGCCTTTTCTAGTAAGTTCATTGGCAAATCGGTGGTTGGCGGAATTCGCATCCAGTTTTTGTATTCCCTGCACGCTTATTATCGCAAGAGCTGACACTCCGGCAGCCAATAAGGCCATGTTTCTTAGGGGCGTTGGCTCAAGATTATCACGTTTCGGCGCCTGCTTCACTACGCGTTGCATTCGACCACCCTCCGAACCAATTCCAAAATATGCCTTTTAAGGAATATAAACTTTTATTCCGAGGCAGAAGTCGGACTTTCGCCCCAGCTTGCCTTTACGTGGAACTCGCATATCCCACAATTTTGTGACCCGCCCTTAAGTTCCGCGATAAGCGCTTTTTCCCGGTTTATTCCCCGGGCTATTGTTTCGAGGTCATCGAAGATGGACGCAAAGGGCTTATTCCTGCTTTCCACAACGCTGACGCACCCGGAAACGAATCCCCCGTTTGTCAGTACTGCGAGTGATTCCGAGTCCCAGTCGCATTTGTCAAGTTCATGGAGTATCCCGTCCGGAAGGCTGAGTTTGGGCTCATTCGCCCATAATGCAATTGCGTTTCCTACTGGGGATACCAAACCGCCAACAGTGGTGATGACGAGAGACGACCTTTCAGCTATCGCGCCAAGAAATGCGGCGGTTATTTGATATGTCGACGGAACGAATGTGGCAATAATCGTGTAGTCGACTCCGATTTCCCCTGCGGTTTTAATGCTGAACTCAAGCTTTTCCGCCATTTCTCCCATGGGGATTGGCCTTAGCTTGGCATCTCTCGCAAATGCATTGAAAGAAAAATTGACAATGAAGGAGCCGGGCATTTCGCCAATGCTCATGAAGGCCTCCATCCTGTCTTTCTCGTCGCGATTAAATGGGACCGCCGTGACCCTGAATCGTTCGATTCCCACGTCGGACTTCAGTTCCTTGGCCAAATCTCCTATCATTTCGCCCTTTTCGCCCCTCCAGCCCAGAACGTCTCCTCCGGAGAGCCGTAGATACGTCTTTTCTTCCCCGCGGATATTCTCCCTGTGAAATCTGCCAAACCGCTTGACCGCATCAATAACCGGCCGAGTAATGTCGGCCTCCGGCCTATGATGCGGCCTGGCCCCGCAATGGCTGCAATTCAGCCTGCATTTCGTGGTTAGATGTATGCCTGACACTGCTGGATTCATTTGATTCCCCCTCTCGCTCACAAGAATTCTAGCCTCCTTCCCCCCAGCTTGCCTTTACGTGGAACTCGCATCTCGCGCAGGTGAACGTATGGTCCGGCAGCCCCTTGATAATTCCCCTCTCTTTTTCCATTCCTGCCTGGATTGTCTCGATGTTGTCGAATATAAACGCAAAAGGCTTCAGCCTTGCATCGCAGACGGTCCTGCAACCTGGGACAACCCCGCCGTTAGTCAACACCGTGAGAGTAATGCCATCCCACGCACAGCCTTCCTGTTGTATGTACATGTACATATTCCCTAGGTCGGGTTTTCTGACCTCGCCTTCCCAAATGCTTATGGCATTGCCTATAGGCGACGCCGTTCCCGTGACTATATGCGAGTAGCCGCCGCCTGGCGTGATATTGCGGAGCTCAGGCACTCGCGTGGAAAGCAGACCCAGCGCGCCTATGGTTTGAATATCGGTTGCCGGAGTAGAAACCGCATAAACCAGATAACCAACCCCGATTTTTTTTGCCTCCCCAATGCTGAACTCCATCCTGTCCACCATCTCATGAAGCGGCACCGGAATCCCGCGCTCGTCCCTTGCAAAAATATTGAAAGAAAACACAATCGATGAGTCCTGCATAATCCCGCCTGAAAGGCTCTGGAATGCGTCTAGTCTATTAGTCTCGTTAGGGCTAAACGGGAAAAAAGACATTCCGAACCTTTCAATGCCCACGTCTGATTTGAATTCTCTCGCCAAGTCGCCGATTCTCTCCCCTCTCTCGCCCCTCCAGCCGAGCACGTCCCCGCCGCCAAAAAGCAACGTCCTTTTTGAGTTACCAGCGGGACCGGCGTAATGGAATCTCCCAAAAGCCTTGACTGCGTCGATGACCTTCCTCGTCACATCCTCGTTTAGCTTG